>PXDI01000332.1 GCA_003565095.1 PVC group bacterium
AGTTTGAGGCCAAAGGCCATGTTTTCATAGACGCTCATATGCGGATAAAGCGCATAATTCTGAAAAACCATCGCGATATCGCGATCTTTAGGGGGCATGTTGGTAACGTCGCGCTCCCCGATCATAATCCTGCCGCAGGTCACATCTTCAAGTCCGGCAATCATCCGCAAAGTGGTCGATTTACCGCAACCCGAAGGTCCCACCAATACCAGAAACTCGCCGTCTTCGATCTCGAGATTGACATCCTTGACCACGTCCGGCGCAGCATCAAAGGACTTGCCAATATTATCCAGAATAACTTTAGCCATGCATGCCACCCTTTCTTGAGCGCCTAGACTGGCTTAAACAACGCCCCGCGTCAAGCAACTATGGACCACTTTTTGCGTGCATTTCAGAACAATTACAGGCATTATCTATTCCTTGAATCATTACTTCGGGAAAACGGGGCAGAGCATGACGGCAATTATCGATTACGGGGCAGGAAACCTTACCAGCGTAAAGCTTGCGCTGCAAACACTGGGAGTGGATGCACTTATCACCAGCGACCCTGACCGCATTATGGCCGCCGAACGCATAATTTTTCCCGGCGTCGGTGCCGCCGGCGCGGCAATGGAATCATTACGTAAGCTTGGGCTGCAAGAGATCCTGCACACCGTAACCAGTCGCGGCACACCGTTCCTGGGCATCTGCCTCGGCACTCAGATCATCTTTCAGCATAGCGCTGAAGACGGCGGGGTGGACTGCCTCGGGTTGCTGCAAGGACAGGTCATACGCTTCGCCCCCGCCGACCGGCGGGACAAAGTTCCGCAAATGGGCTGGAACGCCGTCAGCTTTGTGCGCGAACATCCCGTTCTGAAGGGGATTGCCGACGGCACAGAGTTTTATTTTGTGCATAGTTACTATCCGGTGCCGGATGACGATGCCGCGATCATCGGGCAGACCGGATATGCCGGGGTTGACTTTGCGGCCGTCACCGGCCGTGAAAACATTGCCGCCACACAGTTTCACCCCGAAAAATCCGGCCGGGCCGGATTGCAATTACTGGAAAACTTTCTGCGCTGGAAACCGTAAGATGCTTACAAAAAGAATCATACCATGTCTTGATATCCATGAACGGCGGGTCACCAAAGGTGTCCGGTTCAAGAACAACATCGATCTTGGCGATCCTGTAGAAATGGCAACCCGTTATTACGAAGAAGGCTGTGACGAGCTGGTGTTCTATGATATTACCGCTTCGTCAGAGCGACGCCCGATCGATCTGGAAATGGTACGCGAAGTTGCGCGCGCCATCCGCATTCCGTTTGCGGTTGGCGGCGGCATTACATCGCTTGATGACATGTCCGCCGTGCTGCTGGCCGGAGCCGAAAAGGTTTCGATCAATACCCCGGCGGTGTTGAATCCTGAATTAATTGAAGAGGGAGCGCGGCGTTTCGGTGCGCAATGCATTGTGCTGGGGATGGATCCCGTACGCTCAGATAATCCCGCCTGCCCGAGCGGTTACGAGATCACGATCCGCGGGTTCCGCGAATATACCGGCATTGACGCTCTTGAGTGGGCGCGGCGGGCTGAATCAATGGGTGCCGGGGAGATCGTTGTCAATTCGGTAGACGCCGATGGCACGCGCGCCGGTTTCGAGCTTAATATCACCCGCCTGATTGCCGAAAATACCGGCATCCCGGTGGTGGCGTCGGGTGGTGCCGGAAACCCGCGGCATCTGGCTGAAGTTTTCATCAAAGCAGGAGCAGATGCAGCCATTGTCGCCGGGATGATCCATACCGGCGAATATTCCATCGCCCAAATCAAGAATGAACTGCACCAGGCCGGCATTCCGGTCCGCCGGCATTGGTAGTAAAGAATTCAAGCGCGCATCAAAAGCGCTCGCTTACCTTGTGTCGACGAGCAAGAAGATGCGGTTAAACCGTATTGCGAGAAAAAACAGAGTGAGCCACAAAATCTTGCCCTATACGGGCCCATTTTTTTTCGTCCGCCGCCGCACACCGCCGCGCTCATGCGCAATCGCAGCACGGTCAGTCCAGACAGTCTGCGGCCGCATGACCACCGGATGCAGATAATCACGGAAAATCACATCCCAGGCATAAGAGGAAATCACTTTCTTGCGGTAAAGCAGTTCCGGACGCTTACGCATCGCCTTGATAATCTTACGCGCGATCATATCAGAACTGTCACCAAGATGTATGTAGACCGCTTCATTACCACCCAGCTCACGTAACGCCGGGATGTCATTAATGCAGACAATCAGCCCGTGCACACCGGCTTCAAGCACCGGCAGACCGAAGCCCTCCCGGTCACTCGGGAAAAGCAGCATATCCGCAATGCTGTAAAGCGAATGCAAATCACGGCTGCTGACCCGCTCCTTCACCCGCTCGCTCAGAAAAATAACATCTTTCTCGATCTTCAGCTTGCGACGCAGCGAGCGCAGCATCCGGTAGTATCGCATCGACTCGGCGTTATGCGGATCCGGTGCCCCGCTGATTATCCAGCGCACACTGTATCCCTGACGCTTCAACGCCGCCACAATTTCCATGCCGACCCCGAAATTTTTGCGGCGCAGAATCCGCGCCGGGGTCAACGCCACCATATCTACCGTGGCCAGCCCTTCCTCTTCGAAAAGACGCCGCGCCAACGGTGTCAGATCCAGCAGCCCCGGCACATCAATTCCGTCGGGAATAACCGGCAAACGCCGCGCCGGCAGCCGGAAGATCTTACGCATTTCAATCTGGCGCTGTTTTGATATTGCACAATAATCACAGCCCGGTAGCGGCTGCAAAAGCAGACTCCATGGGTAGCGCCGATGCTGATGAGGTTCATACAGCGGGTCGCTGAAAGTCAGATCATGTGTCCAGCCGACAAAATGCACCGTCCGGTTGCGCCGCATAATGTTGGCCAACGCCGCCGTCAATACCAGATTGAAATGCATTGTCAGCACATTATGCATCATGCACACATCAACATCCTTCAACGCCGCCGCCAGCTTGCGCTCAACCCGCTTAACCGCATTATCAAAAGTCTTCGGGACATTCCCGTGTGACAACTCCGTGAGAATCCGTGCCAACGGACCGCCGCGCGAAGCAATCTCGGGAACAATCACCGTCTTGATGCCGTCGTCGATTGAGCCGCCCTTGCCGACTATCAACCGCGTATCGAAGCCGGCCTGAGAAAACTGTTTGGCATGCGCACGGATAATGAATTCCACCCCGCCGATCACCGGCGGACCGGAATAATGCAGAATTGCGATACGCGGCTTTGCCATTATGCCTCCAGCAGATTAACCAGATCACCGCGGCGGCTGTGAAACAGTTGCGCCTGCTCAAGCACAACTTCCTCGGCCTTTTCGGATGACCAGTCCCAGGTTTGATTCATAAAGGTCAGCGCACGGCCGAAATACAGCCCCTTCAGCGCTTCAACAACCGCCGTACGGTCATCGCTCTTGGCAAACGCGGCAATCATTTCAAACACCGCCGTACACCAGTCATCGACACTTATATCAATCGTGCCGCCACCATCGAACATGCCTGCAAACTGCTTGAATAGCGCGGGATTCAGCGACTGCTCAAGAATC
>PXDI01000175.1 GCA_003565095.1 PVC group bacterium
AAAGGCACACCACGACCAGGCGTAATCAATGGCTCTCTTACGAATGAAGCAGATTCAATGGATGGAGACAGGACTCTTCCTGATGTCCCGCATGGTGAACAGTTCGCCCCATGCCGCAGACTGCATAGAACGCGCTCCGCCGCGGCGCTTGGCCCCGAAGTTCTGTCGGTACCGACAAAAGACCTCCTCCACAAAATCACGGCCGCCCAGCACAAGTCCGTCGGAGAAATAGCGCACCCGGCAGCGCAAAACTGTTTGCAAAGGCAGACGGCCACCTTCAGAGATGATTCTATCAACAGTTTCAGAATCAAACCCGATCCGGCTGCCGGCCCCGGAGGAAACCTCTTCACCCTGCAAATACAGGTATTGGCGATAAAGACAGCAGATTCGCGGCCATGATGCATGGTTACCGAAACCCTGGGCAATATGACGAATGCCCGCCATGGCCTCCGCACATCCACCCATTGCCGCTCCGTAGCCGGAAAAACGGTAATCTTTCGGGTCTTCAACCAGTCCCGCCCGTACCGGATTCAAATCAATATATGCCGCCATCGTCCGCAGGGCATGATCGGAGTCCTCTACCAGCACACTTTTAAAGCGCTGGTCCCAAAGCGGACCGAGCCGGCCATTGCGGCTGTTGTACCATTGTGAGAAGTTCTGCTTCAATGACTTAAAGAAATATGAGATATCATGCATGCGGTATGTATAGCAGCGCTTGTATTCCGCGGCCGCCGCATGGCAACCGGAACGGCGCAGGGAGACAAGCTTATCCTGTATTTCACGCACCTGACGTGACGGATAGATCATTGCCAGGCGCCTGATCAGCTCATGATCTGAAACCTCTTGATTATCAGGCTCTTTCAACAGAATGTGAAAATGGTTTCCCATAACAGCAAATGTAATGATCTCCATTCCGCAGAATCCGGCCAGCCGGCGCATCAGCTTGACGAACCTTTCTTTCTCTACATCTCCAAAAATGTGACGTTTCTCAATTACACGCGACATGCAGTGATAATATGCGGCCCCTTCGGCCTTAATCCGTGACTTTCTCATTTTCTGCGTCTCCTTTCACGTAGATGGGGCTGATAATCGGCCCCTACACTATAGTTAAAGAAATGAGCCCGGCTGATTTCCGGTAAAAGTCAAAAAAAATAAATAATTTGTCTGTCCCCAATCTGCGGGAAAATAATCCGCGCAGTTGACCATTGGGGTATATATAGGTTAGAGTGCTGTGTTTTATATTTTCACATGCAAATTAAAGGGGTTTTGAATGTCAGAGAAAGAATCAACGCCGCCACCGGTTCCGCCTTCGCCGGAACAGCCGCCGAAGCGGCCCGGGCCGCACGGGACACCGCCGCCGATGCAGGGACGCGGTATTCTAGCCTGGATGGTGCTGTTCGGCGCCCTTTTGATGATGGGGTTACTATACCGCAACCGTCATGAATCCTATGAAGTAATTCCCTATCGTCCCGATTTTGTGGGTTATGTGCAGGAAGGACGCGTATCCGATATTAAGATCGTCAATGATGCACAAGGCACAACCTATGTGCAGGGATATATCAAACCGCTGCCGGGAGTCGACAGCGGCACAGATGCCCAGCGGCGCTCTTTCAGAGTTAATGTCCCGCCGGATTATGAACCTTTGGCACGCTTGCTCGATGAACACAGCGAGGTCGGTTTTGATTTTTCAACCCAGAATCCGGTCTTCCTGCAAATGCTGTATAGCTTTCTGCCGGCTTTGCTGATATTCGGTCTGCTGTATTTTGTGTTTATGCGTCAAATGCGCGCAGCGGGCGGAGCGCTGAGCTTCGGTAAAAGCCGGGCAAAGCTGCTTAGCCGCGAAACACACAAGATTACCTTTGAAAATGTTGCCGGGGTGGATGAAGCAAAAGAGGAAGTTCAGGAGATCATTGATTTTCTGAAAGATCCGAAAAGATTCCAGACGCTGGGCGGGCGCATTCCCAAAGGGGTTTTATTGATGGGTCCTCCCGGTACCGGAAAAACGTTGCTGGCCAAGGCGATTGCCGGGGAAGCGGATGTGCCGTTTTTCAGCATCAGCGGGTCGGATTTTGTTGAGATGTTTGTCGGCGTCGGTGCGTCACGCGTACGTGACATGTTCGAGCAAGGCAAACGCAATGCCCCCTGCATTATCTTCATCGATGAAATCGACGCGGTCGGCCGCAGCCGTTTCACCGGGATTGGCGGCGGACACGACGAACGGGAACAGACGCTGAATGCGCTGCTGGTGGAAATGGACGGCTTTGAGACGCAGGAAGGGGTAATTATCATTGCCGCAACCAACCGTCCCGATGTGCTTGACCCGGCACTGCTGCGGCCGGGAAGATTCGACCGCCAGATAGTCATCGATCTGCCGACGGTCGACGGTCGCGAAGCCATCCTGAAAATGCACTCGCGCAAGATCAAGCTGTCGATTAAGGCCGATCTGCGCCGTCTGGCACGCGGCACCCCGGGTTTTTCGGGAGCTGACCTTGAAAACATTCTAAACGAAGCTGCATTGCTGGCCGCGCGCCAAGGCAAAGACTCGGTTGAGAACAACGACCTGGATGAAGCGCGTGACAAAGTGAAATGGGGCCGTGAGCGCCGCAGCCAGGTGCTTGACGAAAAGGAGAAGCGCATTACCGCTTATCATGAAACCGGTCATGCGCTGGTCGCCTGTCTGGTGGAAGAAAGCGAACCGCTGCACAAAGTAACGATTATACCGCGCGGAGTGGCATACCTTGGCGCGACCATGCATCTGCCGGAAAAAGACCGCTATATGGAAGGCCGGCGCAAACTCAAAGGGTTGCTGGCCACACTGATGGGCGGCCGCGCAACCGAGGCGCTGATTTTCGGCGACATCACCTCCGGCGCATCCAGCGATCTTAAGGAAGCCACCCGACTGGCGCGCCTGATGGTCTGCAACTGGGGCATGAGCAGCGAAATGGGGCCGCGGACCTTTGGCGACAACCAGGAAATAATGTTTCTCGGCCGCGAGGTTTCACGCAATCAGGACTACAGCGACGAGACCGCTCGGCGCATTGATGCCGAAGTTGATGCACTGCTGCACGAAGCATATCAGCGTGCGGAAACCCTGCTGAAAAATAACCGCAAACTGCTTGATGAGATTGCGGAAAAGCTGCTGGAAGAGGAAACGCTCGACGGACGGGATGTGGAGGATCTGGTAAAATACGGCCGCATACGCAGCGAAGAAGAGCGGGAAGTGGAAGAAGCGGCAAAAAGGGCGGCAGACACGCCTCGGGGCAAACCGGAAGCTGAAGACGCTGCGGAGAAAGAGACTGAACCGGCAGAACCGGCAACCGAAGCGGGTCAGGATTAATGAGCGCGCCGGGCTGTGAATGGCATTGCCGCGACCGGAAGCTGAAATGGCCGGGAGCGGTTTGCATTATGGGCATATTGAATGTGACCCCGGATTCCTTTTCAGACGGCGGGCGTTACGAATCAACGGAAAAGGCGCTGGCACAAGCACGCCGGATGATAGCGGAAGGTGCCGGCATTATTGATATTGGCGGGGAATCAACCCGTCCGGGAGCGGTGTCTGTCCCTGTTGA
>PXDI01000321.1 GCA_003565095.1 PVC group bacterium
AGCCGGCCTCAAAAGCCAACACCACAGAAGTACCCGGAAATCGCCCGCTCCACTAACGCCTAACGACTAACGACTAACACCTGCGGCGATTCTTCGCCGCTGACAACAAGCAACACTTCTTGCAAATCCGCTCATCTTACGGCATATTTGCCGCATGAAAATTCTTGACCGTTATATGCTGCGTCAGTTTATCGTCCCGGTGACATATTGCATTGTCACTTTTACCATGATTTTTGTGCTTTTCGATCTCTTTGACGACCTGCCGAAATTCCGTGAAGCACAGGTTCCGGCTTCAACCATCGCGCTTTATTACGGTTGCATGATTATGATCGGGCTCGACTATCTGCTGCCGGCCTCGCTGCTGCTGGGCAGCCTCTATGCCCTCTGGCAGATGGCTCGGCATCATGAAGTCATGGCCATGCGCAGCAGCGGTCTCAGCCTCAGCCGCATCATGCTGCCCCTGCTGGCAGTCGGTCTGGCTCTCTCTGTCATAATGCTGATTGTCAAGGAAACCGCTTACCCGCAGGCCTCACAATGGATTACGGATTTCAAGGAAACCAGACGGCATGAAGGCCCCGTCTACAAAATCCACCGGCATGTTGCTCATTTCAACAGCATTGACCGCCGCAACTGGGTGGTGGGAACGTTTGATGAAGAATCCCCGCACCGCTTAAATGATGTCAGCATTCTGGAAGAACGGCCTGACCGCACCCGTAAACGCGAATGGCAGGTGCTGCGGGCGGAATACCTCGATAACCAATGGTGGTTTTACGGTGCCCGCCAACGCGTTTTTGACGGAACTGACCAGCCGGTCGGCGGCTGGAATCCGGAAACTCAGGATATTGCCAATGTCTTTCAAGCGCCCTTTACCAGAGAATCCCCGGACGACTTTCTCATAGCGGTACGACAGTGGGAATTTCTCTCAATCCGCGAAATGCTGCATTATCTCAAAAACCATCCGGACCTTTCGAAAACCGCAGCCACCCGCCGGCGCTATGATATTCACGCACGCTTTGCCGCACCATGGGCCTGTCTGGTGGTAATCATGCTCGGCATCCCCGCCGGAGTCAGCAGCGGCCGGCGTGACGCGCTCACCGGAATAATAACCACCCTCGGTCTATTTTTTGGCTTTTATGCGCTGGGACAATTGGGCATGATAATCGGTCGCAGCGGCTCCGTTCCGCCGTGGACCGGGGCATGGCTCACAAACCTCGTGTTTATGGCCGGCGGAACAACTATGTTATGGAAACTGCGGTAAAGAAACGAACAATCCAAAAAAAGGATAATTATGTCTATTCTGCATGATCTGCTGGACAAGGCCGTGTCAATGGGCGCTTCCGACATCCATATTAAGGAGGGGCAGGAACCGTTTCTCCGTTTGCAGGGGCGGCTGGTTTCCAGCGAGTTCCAGCGGGTTGAAGGTCCGCACCTGGAGGCAATCGTCGAAGATATCCTCCCGCCCTATATGCAGGAGAAATACGCCACTGAACATGAAGCGGACTTTTCCCTGCAGGAAGAGGATGTCGGCCGCTTCCGTGTCAACATCTTCAATTGCAAAGGCTATCCCACCCTGGCAATGCGCCACGTCAAAAGCGACATTCCCACCTTTGAACAGATCCGTGTGCCGGACAAACTCAAAGAGATGGCCTATGTCGAACGCGGCATTATCTTAATGGCCGGTACTACCGGCAGCGGTAAGTCCACCACTCTGGCTGCAATGATCGGCGAAATGAACCGTAACCTCAACCGGCGCATCATTACTGTTGAAGATCCAATCGAATATACCTTTGTCGACGATCAGTGCGTCATCACCCAGCGTGAGGTCGGACTGGATACGCTCAGCTTTTCCCATGCCCTCAAGCATTTGATGCGGCAGGATCCGGATGTCATTCTAATCGGTGAAATGCGCGACGCCGCCAGTATCGAGACCGCCCTGCTCGCGGCCGAAACCGGGCACCTGGTGCTGTCCACCATCCACGCCGGCACCGCCGCACTGGCCATCCCGCGTATGCTGGACGTCTTTCCTTCGGTCGAACAGCCGCAAATCCGCATGGGGATTGCCGGTAACCTGCATGCCATCGTGTGCCAGCGGCTGATGGCCGATACCCAGGGCGGGGTCATCCCGGCCGTTGAAATAATGATCAACACCTCCACGGTGCGCAAAATCGTTGAAAAGAATAAACTGGAGCTGCTCAGTGCCGCGGTTGCCACCGGCAAACAGGACGGGATGCAGTCGTTTAACCAGTCCATCTATGAACTGATTACCAACGGCACCATCACAGAAGCCGAAGGCATGCGCTTTGCCACCAATCCTGAATCACTGCGAATGAACCTGAAGGGCATCTTCCTCGATGAAGACAGCCGCATTCTTGATACTGAGCTGTAAATGGAACGCATTGCACTGACAGGTATAGGCTGCGTTACTCCGCTTGGTACTTCGCCCGGAGAGGTGCATGCGGCCCTGCTGAAGGGACACACCGGGGCACAGCTTATCAATAACGCCTTTGACTGCACCGCGATGCGCAGCCGGACCGCCTGTCCGGCAGATTGCGCTAAGCCGCAATCCGGCGCACAAGGCCGGGCCCTGTCTCTGGCCATGACAGCCGCTGGAACCGCCTTGCAGGATGCTGGCATTATCACGGAGCCGGCGGCGGATATCCCGGTAATCATCGGCACCTGCCTCGGCAACGCGGATGGCTTTGCCGATATCTACCGGAGGATTTTTGTTCCGCCCTGCCCCGGTCCACGCCCTACCGCCATTCCGCGCAACATGCCCAATATGCTGGCGGCACAGATCAGCATAAAGCACCACCTGACCGGGCCCAACTGGGTTACCGGTTCCGCCTGCGCTTCATCCGCCACCGCCATCACTTCCGCCGCCCGCATGATCGCTTCCGGTGAGTACCGGCAGGTATTGTGCGGCGGAGTCGAAGCGATGCTTGAACCATGCGCTTTCAGCGCCTGGGACCGCCTCGGAATTATGGTGCCGCAGGAAGATCAAAAGCACCCGTCAGCCGCCCGGCCGTTTGACAAGCATCGCAACGGATTCCTGCTCGGTGAAGGCGCCGGTGTCCTTATTCTGGAATCGTACTCTTCCGCCCGTAAACGTAATGCCCGGATATATGCAGAGCTGCTCGGCTGGGGGGAGTCGTCCGACGCTTTCAACCTGGTCCAGCCCGCTCCGCATGGACAAGCCGCCGCGATAAATCGCGCACTGAAACATTCCGGTCTGAACGCCGGACAACTGGCTTTTATCGACGCACAAGGCACCGGAACCGCCGTCGGTGACAAGGCGGAAAACGATGCGCTCCATATGACTCTCGGCGACAAGCTCACGGCAATCCCGCTTAACGCCGCCAAAGCCGCTTTCGGCCATTGCATCGGTGCGGCTGCCGTTATTGAAACAATCCAGGCCGTTTATGCGTTCAATCAAGGCGTGCTGCCGCCCCACCCCACTCTGCAAACACCGGATGAAGCTCTCAGTGTTTCCATCCCGCTTGGCAGCCCCGTCCAGATCAGCGGTCAGGCATTCATGAAAAACAGTTTCGGCTTTGGCGGAAGCAATATCTGCATGATAATCGGAAAGAGGTAATGATGACTCCACGGGAACAGGTAATCGATAAAATAAAAAAAGATGACGCCCCCGATCTACTGCTGCGCACATTTCTGCATTATTACGACCAGCTCGAGCAGGGTGCTACCGGCATGATCGATCAGAGCATGATCCAACCGCTTGAAACCGCTCCCGATCTGGAGAAACTGCCGGATTACCGCCAACCCGGCATTAACGCACTGTCGCGCGCGGCCGTGCTTAAATTAAACGGCGGACTGGGTACCGGTATGGGCCTGGATAAAGCCAAATCCCTGCTGCCGGTGCGCGCTGGGCTGAGCTTTCTGGATATTATCATCGAACAGGTGCTGCACCTGCGCAATGCCTTGCAGAAGCCGCTGCCGCTGATCTTCATGAACAGCTTTTCCACCGATGCCGACACACAGGCAGTATTACAGAAATACAAAAAGCTGCCCGCAGGACAGGCCGGTGTGCCGCTCGCTTTTTTACAAAACCGTGTACCGAAAATATTACAGGACACGCTTGCCCCGGCAAGCTGGCCGGCTAATCCGGAAAAAGAATGGTGTCCTCCCGGACATGGCGACCTGTATACCGCAATGCTTACCACCGGTGTGCTTGAACAAATGCTGAACGCCGGCATTGAATATCTCTTTGTCTCTAATTCCGACAATCTCGGCGCAACACTTGATGCCGGTATTCTCGGATATTTCGCGCAGGAGCGGCTGCCGTTCATGATGGAAGTTGCCGACCGCACCGCCGCCGACCGCAAGGGCGGCCACATCGCACGCTTGCGCACCGGCGGACTGGTGCTCCGCGAATCCGCTCAATGCCCCGATGACGAAACCGCAAGCTTTCAGGACATTACAAAATTCAAATATTTTAATACCAACAATCTCTGGATCAACCTGCCGGCACTGCAGGCTGAATTGCAACGCCGTGACGGGATCCCCGGTCTGCCGTTAATCCGCAACGCCAAGACCGTCGACCCGGGCGACGCAACATCACCGCAGGTCTATCAGTTGGAAACAGCCATGGGTGCGGCGCTGGAATGCTTTGAAGACGCTGCCGTCCTGCGGGTGCCGCGGACCCGCTTCGCCCCGGTCAAGACCACCGACGACCTGCTGGCATTATGGTCGGATTGCTTCATTCTCGATGATGATATGATCATCAAGCCCAATCCCGCCCGCGGTGGGAAAAATATCGACATCCGGCTTGATCCCGCACATTACAAAATGATCAGCGGCTTTCTTGAGCGCTTTCCGGATGGTGCCCCCTCACTGACCGAATGCACCAGCCTAACCGTCAACGGGGATGTCCGCTTCGGCAAAAATGTCAGAATTTACGGGCATGCCGTCATCGCAAACAATTCCCCCGGACAAATGGTCATTGAAAACCGCGAATTTCGCGGCAGTGAATAATCCCAGCAGAATTGCGCAGCCAATCCGTTATTGGTTGATATATGCCTCTAATCCTATTATTCTCTGCGGTATTTCATATTAGTAATTACAGGATTTATATATGTCGAACGAAGAGATTCTCCAGCGGCTGCGCACAGTAATGCAGGGCTGCACCACAACCCCACGCAATTGGGAAGCAGTAAATGCGTCCACCCCGGTTGAAGCGCTGGGCTTCGACTCACTCACCATGCTCGATCTGCTGTACGATATTCAACACGAATTCAGGATCCAGATAGAACCTGAGATTCTGGCCGAAATCCACACAGTTGGCGATGCCGCCGATAAAATCCGGCAACTGGCAGACAATTGACAATGGCCGCTATCCTCAACCGCAGACAGCGCAAACGCATCAGCCGACTGTTCCGCCATCCCGTTGAAAACGCCGGCGTAAGACTGGCATTCGGCGCCGTTGACCATCTGTCAACCGCGACCGTCGAAAAATTCACCGAATCCTTTGCCGGGATATGGTACCGGATCGACTACCGCCGCCGCCGCATCGCGTCTGATAACATTCTCGCTGCCGGCCTGGCTGCCGACCGGCGCTCCGCCGCCGCAATTGCACAAATATCTTTCCGCCATTTCGGCCGCATGACCGGGGAAATGCTGGCAATGAAAAGAATTCTGCAGGAAGAAGGGTGGGATAAATTAATTGATGACAGCGGAGTGGATGCCACAACCCGCGCAATACTTGAAGACAAGTCACAGGGCATCCTGATTGTTTCCGGCCATATCGGCAACTGGGAACTGGCGGCACAGTGGATTGCACAGTACAAGCCGCTGGTTGTCATCGCACGCAACATGAACAACCCGCAGGTACAGCGCATGATTGAAGAGCACAGTCCGCGCCGCGACGTGCGGGTTATCAGCAAGCATGAAGCCGATACCGCCACCTTGCTGCGCTGTCTGAAGGATGGTTGCGCTCTTTCGCTGCTGATCGACCAGAATGCCCGCAGCCATGGCGTCCCGATAGAATTTCTCGGCCGCAATGCCTCAACTTACCCGTCAGCGGCTTTGCTGCATCTGGTCACACGTACGCCTTTGTGCTTCGGCGCCTGCATCCGCACCGGACCGCGGCGATTTAAAATTGAAGCCGATGCCCCGCTGGCCATTACGCCCAGCGGCAACCGGCAGGCCGATGTTAAAACCATTCTTGAAACACTTACCCGGCAACTGGAAAATACGGTCCGCAAACACCCCGAACAATACCTATGGGGCCACCGCCGCTGGCGCAGCAATCTCGGCTAACGTGTGTCACTCACCCAGCGCATATAGTGCGGCGGCATCCGTATCGCCTAACGCACGGTCGTATATACGCACTTCATCAATGGCACCCTTGAAGCGGTATGCCCACTCACGCGCACCCGGACGCGCCAACCCGATCCGCACCGTCCCGCCATCCTGCGAACTTGAAGCCATACTCATCGCGGTAAAGCGCTCCTCGCTCTCACGGACACCATTAACAAAAATACGCACCGTCCCGTTCTGCCGGTCAACACTGCCCACCAGCAGCGACCAGCGCCCCAACGGCAGGGCACGCTCAGCACGCGCATTCACCGCCTCGTTGCCGTGCAGATAATGTGTCATGAGCGGCCGGCCGTCGCTGTCGATCATCAAGCCGATATGCCAGCCCTCCTTGACTACCACGCCCCAGAGAATATCAGGCTGTTCGCCGGACGGCCGCCCCTCCGGACGGACCCAGGCCACAAATGAATAGTCGCGATGATGAATGGTGCGCAGCTTGTCACGCGGCTCTATCTCAACCCGCGCCTCATCCGGCGTAAAATCAAGCGCACGGCCGATCACTCCGGAAATGCGCGTCTGGCTGATATCACGTAAATCACCATGGTATGCATCAGCCGCACTATTCACCGCACGCCGGCCGGAATCCTCTTCAAACGGATACCACGCCACCAGATTGCGCTCCAATGCACTGAAATCAAACTCCTTGAACGCATGCTCCATCGCACGCCCCCATGCCGCAGGCTGCCCCAAACCCGAATCACGCGCGTTGTTTACATATCCGGATAGATAACGGTGTGTGTCAGAAGATCTAAATAATGCGTTAAAGGTTTCAACATTCCGGCTGCAACGGCGGATAAAAATACTGGCAAAAAACTGCACTATCCGGCGCTGTTGAAATGTGCGGTCTTCCTTAACCTGTTTCAGCAAATCCTCCAGTGCATCTACCGGCAGCTCCGCCATTGCCCGCGTACGGACCACTTCCCAAAGCTGTTCTTCATGCGGTTTGCCGGCGGCGGAATCCATAAAATTGTAGAGTTCTGGAATATAATGCAGATCAAATGATCTGCCGGTCCGTTCAAGAATGCCGAGCAGTGCAGATATAAACCGTGGCGCCTCAGATGCCAGTATCCTTTCAATAATCTGATTAGCCCCCGCAAGGTCATTGAGTTCACTCAGGCGGGTGGCGGCAATTACCGCCGCACGGGCATTGCCCAGCCGGACCGCACGCCGTAACAGGATGCGCCCGATCTCCCCGGCCATCACCAGCTCACGGGCAGCCGCTTCACGCTCGCTCAGCGAGGCCGATGATAATTGCTCAAAAGCAAACTGCAAACGGACAGCCTCCTGCAAATCTCCCGTAATCTGGCGTTCAAGCTGCCGCAGTTCCGCAATCCCGGAACGCGTCCCAAGCTGTTCAATCCCGCGCCGGGCCAGCGTGCGGGCATCGTCAAAGCGACCTTCCTGACGCAAAATGCGTACACGCTCAATTACCCGCGTAACACCATCCTCTAATATATCGCCTGCTGGTGCCGGCGACGCGGCCACCGGGCGGGCAGCCGCGGGAACCGGCTTTACCTCTTCAACCGCATCATCACCAAATGAGGACAGTAGCATCGCATCAAGATCAACTTCAGGCACAATCGCATGCTGTCCTTCCGCCTCATCAGCCGGACGGCCGCACCCATGAAACACCATCGTTGAGAACAGCAGTAATACCGCAGCTTTCAGAATAAGCTCATTTAATGTTTTCATTGTAGACTTCCCGAGAATTACATTTTCTCCGCCGATGCAGCGGCAGTAAATCAGCGCCGCCCCGAACGTTTTGCGGGAGGCGGTGCCGCTTCCGGCAGAGGTTCATCAATCTCCAGGATATCCAAACTCCCGCGTAACGCCTCCTGATTAGTAGGAAAATAGAGCTGATCAACGAGCGAAACACCTTCTCCGGTCGACTTGAGAACCGTGCGCGTGTAACGGTTCGGTGCCGACTGGTGCACAACCACAACATTGCCGTGCCGGTCAGCATTAATCCGCGGAGTTGAAACCCGCATAAGCGCTCCAAGCTCAAATACCCCCTGAATTGTGCTGCCGCGGGGCTCTTCAACCACCAGAAAAAGTTTCTCCCCGCCATCTCTGCGCCAGTAGCGCAGTGTAAACACACGGTCAACATTTGAATAACCCGGCACAGAGCGCTGGATCGATGTCAGCTCCATCCCTCTGACAACTTCAACAATGCGCGCGGGTGCGGCATAACTGCGCTCGTTCCACAAAAGCTCCATTTCAACCCGGTAACGCCCCTCATGTGAAAAATCGAAAAAGCGGGTGATATCAAACATAATATCGGTTTGCTCATCCGGCATCAGCCGCCGCGGAGAGAAAAACGGCCGCTGATTAATACGCCTGACCTGCCGGCCGTCTACCATTGTGACACTCAACCGCAGACTTGCCGGGCCATCCGGCCCGATTTCCAGCGGATACAGGCTGTCATTACGTATCCGCATGAAAACACTGGCGGACTCATACAACAACGCTGTATCAGGATCTAGCGAAAATCGTAACTGCAAATCAGCCCGTAGCGCATGCACACCGCAAAGCAGAAATAATCCTGTAAATATTACAGCGCCACGCTTCATGTAAAGGCCCTCTCAACTGCATCCATAATAATGTGAATAATCAGCTGATGCGCTTCCTGAATCCTTTCGGTTGACCGGCTGTTGACAATAATTTCAAGATCAGCCGTCCCGGCCAGTAAACCGCCATCACGCCCTAGCAGGCAAGCCACACAAACATCCTTCCGCCGGGCTTCCGCCGCGGCCCTGACAAGATTGGCCGAGTTGCCGCTGGTGCTGAGCAGCATCAGCAAATCCCCGGGACGCCCAAGTCCGCTAACCGCACGGGAGAAAATCTCTTCATAACCGTAATCATTGGCAATGCAGGTCAACGCAGTCGGATCAGCCACAAGACATACCGCCGGCAACGACCGCCGGTCCCCACGAAACCGGCCAACCAGTTCCTCGGTCATGTGCAACGCTTCAGCCGCACTCCCGCCATTACCCGCCGTATATATGCATCCGCCACGCAAAAAAGTTTCAACCACCCTCTCACACAACGCATCGATCTCCGCAACCTGCTTGTCAAGCCCGGTCAGCACTTCAACACTTTCGCTTATCGCTGATCTGACCGCTTCAGTATTGTCCTTGCTCATAACAGCTCCCTGATACGCTGAATACCGCGCGCACGCGCAGTTTTGCGATCAACATCTATTACCACACCTTCCAGCGCCGGATCAAGCTTTGCTATCTTGAACTTTGCCGGCCGCCCGGTCAGAAACATTGCGGTTACCGATTCAAGATCACGCCCGAGAGAGGAATCACGCGGACCGGTCATTCCCAGGTCGGTGATATATGCCGTCCCTTGCGGCAGTATACACTCATCACTGGTCTGAACATGAGTATGCGTTCCGGCAACCGCCGTTACTCTGCCGTCAAGATAACGCCCCATCACAATCTTCTCGGAAGTTGCCTCGGCATGCATGTCGACAACCGTTACCAGTCCGGGCGGTGCCGGCTCCGCCAAAAGGCTGTCGATTGTCCTGAAAGGACAGTCACACACTTTCATGAAAGTACGCCCCTGAAGACAAATCACCCTGACCGGACCGAACGCACTCTGAACAACCGTCATACCGCGCCCCGGCACCCCCGGCACATAATTCGCCGGCCGCACCAGACGCGGCTGGCTGTTCATGTAGGATTCAAATCCAGACTGGTCCCAGGTGTGATCACCGGTAGTGATTACATCCACCCCGTATCCGAACAACTCCTCGGCCAGCGGAGCGGTGAGCCCGCGCCCTCCCGCGGCATTCTCGCCATTTGCCACCACCACATCAGCCAACCCCGCAGCCTTAAGCCGCGCCACAACCTCTTTTACCGCCCGGCGCCCCGGTGAGCCAACCACATCCCCTATCATAAGTATTTTCATAATCGACAGCTTACTTGGCGTATTCCACACAGCGGGTTTCGCGTATAACGACAATCCTGATCTGCCCCGGATACTTCAGGTCGTTCTCAATCCGTTTCGATACATTACGCGCCAGCACCATCGCCGCATTGTCGTCAATCTTCTCAGGATCAACCAGCAAACGCACCTCACGGCCGGCCTGAATGGCGAAACTCTTGCGCACACCTTCAAACTCGTTGGCAATTTCTTCAAGTTTCTCCAGACGCTTCAAGTAGATCTCAGTGGTTTCAGAACGCGCGCCAAGCCGCGAGCTGGAGATCGCATCCGCCGCCATGCACAGCACCGCATAAATACTCTCACCGGCAATATCCTCATGATGCGCGGCAATCGCATTAATCACCACGAAATCCTCTCCATGCTTTTTGAGGAAATCAGCGCCGATCTGCGCATGCCCGCCTTCCACCTCATGGTCCATCGCCTTGCCGATATCATGCAGCATGCCGACACGCTTGGCCAAGGAAACATCCAGCCCCAGCTCGCCGGCCATAATCCCCATCAGTTGCGCCACCTCCATTGAGTGCTGTAATACGTTCTGGCTGTAACTGGTACGGTATTTTAAGCGCCCGATCTTGCGGATAACCGCCGGATCGGCATCCTGCAACCCCACTTCAAACAGGGCCTGCTCGCCGACTTCGCGAATGGTTTCATTAATCTCATCTTCAGCCCGCGCCACCACTTCCTCAATCCGCGCCGGATGAATGCGCCCGTCGGCAATCAAGGCCTCAAGCGCTTTGGCGGCAACTTCGCGCCGCAATGCATCAAACCCCGATATTACCACAGCTTCAGGAGTGTCATCTATCAGGATATTGACTCCGGTGGCAGCTTCGAGCGCCCGGATATTACGCCCTTCACGGCCGATTATCCGCCCCTTTACATCATCACTGGGCAGCACAATCGACGTTGTAGTGATCTGGCCGGCATGCGAAACCGCACAACGCTGCACTGCCTGCGCAACAATCTTGCGCGCCTCGCGCTCAGATGTCTCACGGGCGTGTTCCTGATTGCGACGGATCAACGCACCGATCTCTGACTGTAAATCCTTCTCGATGCGTTCCATAATCATGTTGCGGGCCTCTTCCTGACTCAACTGGGCAATCCGCTGCAACTGGACACGCTCATCGGCAATCAGGCGCTGCAGTTCAGCCTGACGTTCATTCACCTCCGCCAAACGCTGCTCAAGATCACGCGTCTTGTCCTCAATCGCATGCTCCTTCTTGTCAAGCAGCGCCACCTTGCGATCAAGATTCAGCTCGCGCTGACTGATCCGCTCTTCCAACGCGCTGATTTCCTGACGGCGCGACTTCACCGACGCTTCAAAATCCTCGCGCGCTTTCAAAACTTCTGCCTTGGCCTGAATTGAGGCTTCTTTGCGGATCGTCTCAGCATCGCGCTCCGCTTCCTTCAAAGCCAGACGCGCACTTTGTTCCATCGAAGTCGCCTGCGATTGACCGATCACCTGCCGGATAAAATACCCCGCCGCAACGCCGATCGCCGCAAAAACAACCGAACATATAATTAACGCAACCATTCTTGACCTTCTTTCTGTTGCAAACATAACATCACAGCGACGACCGCCACAGCAGCAGTTACGCCCAGCCGCAAAAATCGCGCGCCCGTGATGAACATGTCAGTATTTGTTTTTCTGTTACTATCCAATCCATCGCAATATCATTCTCATCAACCTTAATCCTGCGCACCAACTGCCATTCAAAACACACTCCGATAAACAGCGCCTGCGGCATCTGCGCCAGCAGCCTGTCATAGATCCCCTTGCCGTGCCCAAGCCGATGGCCTTTACCGTCAAAGGCCAGGCCGGGAACAACTACCACAACCGGACCATCCAGATCGACCCGCTGCGGATCACGCGGCTGCCTAATCCCGTATGGCCCCGCAGTCCATGCGACATCCTCGCCGGTCCGTACCCAGTGGTAATCCCCTGATTCATCTGCCGCCGGCACCGCAATCTGTCTGCCGGCACCGCTCAAAACATCAAACAGCAGCGCAGTATCCACCTCGCCGTCAGCACTCATGTAAAGCGCCGCATTGCGGCAGCCCTTCCAGACCGCCAGCTCCATTATGCGCTGCTGAATAACACACGACACTTCATGCACCAGCAGCGGGTCAAGCCTGCCGCGGCGCTCGAGCATCGTTGCGCGTATTTCAGCCTTCGTCTTCAATTTTCAGTCCTCGCGTAACGCCAGGCGGCCAGCCGCCGGCCCATCACCTCTTCATATCCATTGTCAACCGGTTCATAGTAACGCCGGGCGGTCGGCAGATAGTCCTGCGCCACAAAGGCCCCCGGCGCATCATGCGGATAGCGGTATGGCGTATCATCCCGCCCACCCGCAGCATCCGGTACATGCAGATTCTTCAAATGCTCGGGCACTTCAAGCGTGCGCCCTTTTTCAATATCGGCCCAGGCGGCATCAACCGCCTTGTAGGAAGCATTACTTTTGGGCGCACAGGCCAGATAGGTTGTCGCCTGAGCAAGAGTTATACGCGCTTCAGGCATGCCGACAAATTCAGCAGCCTGCATTGCCGATACCGCCAGTGTCAGCCCGCGCGGATCGGCATTGCCAATGTCCTCGGAGGCCAGGATCACCAGCCGACGCGCTATGAAGCGCGGATCCTCGCCGGCATACAGCATTTTTGCCAGCCAATAGACCGCGGCATCCGGATCTGAACCGCGCACACTCTTGATGAATGCCGAAATGGTGTCGTAATGACCGTCTTCGTCACGGTCATAAACAACCGCCTTGCGCTGCAATGAATCCTCGATCACCACCCCGGTTATGCGAATAATCCCGTCTGCTCCGGCAGGAGTCGTCAATGCCGCAATCTCCAGCGCGTTCAGCGCCCGGCGGGCATCCCCGTCGCAACAGCGCACCAGATGATTCAGCGCCGCCGGCTCAAGCTCAAGGGGCATCCCGCCCAAACCACGCTCATCCGCCAGCGCACAGGCAATCAATTGCTCCATCGCCGTTTCTGAAACCGGCTTCAACTCAAACAGCAGCGAGCGCGAGACAAGCGGACTGTTTACAAACACCAGTGGATTGTGAGTAGTGGCACCAATCAGCGTTACGGTGCCGTCTTCAACATGCGGCAGCAGCACATCCTGCTGCGCCTTGTTAAAGCGGTGGATTTCATCGATAAACAAAATGGTCTCGGTGCCGTCATGCCGGAAACGCACCCGGGCTTCCTCAATCATCGCGCGCAGTTCGGCCACATTTGAAAGCACCCCGCTGCTTCTGACAAACCGCCGGTCTGTCACCTTGGCAATCACTTCAGCAAGCGAGGTCTTGCCGCAACCGGGAGGACCATGCAGGATTATGCTGTTAAGCCGGTCGGCATCAATCGCGCGGCGCAGCATGCGCCCCTCACCCAGAATGTGCTCCTGGCCGAAAATATCTTCGAGAACACGCGGCCGCATGCGCGCTGCCAGCGGGCGGCATTTACTCTCACCGGTAACGGCGGATGGTTTTTCAAACAAATCCATGCGGATCTCCGGGCTGAAAAAGAAGCCCCGCCGTTACGTACCAGACGTGAATCTCTGAACCTCGCGAACGAGGTGGGTGCTTTATGCTGCATTTTCAGCTTCCCTCAAAAATTGAGGGCATGCTGGCCATGCAACAGGTTAAGCTCCCTGGCTGACATTAATGGGTCAGAGATTACTGCCTGTGAGCGAATACGGCAGGGCCAAAATCAACCCTGGAGACAAGCCGCCGGCACCCCGCGAATATCTCACGGGGCATAATCTCCCCCGTAATAATCCGCCAAAGCCAATACGGCTATCTACCACTTCCATCCTTTTGCGTATAACCGACAACCAACAAAAAACGACAGCAGCCTTTTGCATAATTGCAAAAAACACCATCGTCCATATCATACTAACCAGGTCTCGCATGGGATCCCCGTCTTATTCAACTCACGTAACGTCGTAACTTATCTTAACTCAACATTCAATTCGTTTTTCAGAACCTGTTTGACCGCTTCATGCAGCCGATTGGCTTCTTCATCGGTCAATGTGCGCTCCAAAGAACGATACTCAAGAGAATAAGCCATGCTCTTCATTCCATCGCTTATCCCTTTACCAAAGAAAATATCAAATAGTTCTACGGATGTCAACTCAATCGGCGCATTGGCACGGATCACCCTGATAACATCAGCATGCTTAACCGAGAGTGGCGCAATAAAGGCCACATCCCGCCCGACAGCAGGATATACCGGCGGTAATTTAACCGCCGGCTTCGCTGCTTCAACATGCAACAGCACATTCAAATCAATTTCAGCCACAGCGACCGGATCATTCATGCGCCATTTATGGCGTAATGAGTTGCTAATCAACCCAATAGACCCTACCTGCTTATTGTCCAGAAATATATCAACACCGCA
Organism: PVC group bacterium; assembly: GCA_003565095.1. Taxonomy (GTDB): domain Bacteria; phylum Verrucomicrobiota; class Kiritimatiellia; order UBA8416; family PXDI01; genus PXDI01. Next base: position 14,677 of record PXDI01000321.1, read on the forward strand.
CCCCACAGCCGCCCAGGGAACTTGCCCCTGCTCCCAGCGAAACACCATACCCGCGGCATAACGCCCACCAATCGCTTCCAGCACCCCCTTCAACCACAAAAAGACCTCCTCGTCAGAAGGCGGACGCTTGCCATCAGGCCCGCAACGACCCACCGCCCCCATCATACCCAGACACAATTTAGTCGACTCCCCCGCACTGCCGTCTTGCCGGCAATGAAAAACCGTCCCCATTTCAAACAGCGCCGCGGCCGCCACCTGGCGCGAACGGTTGTGCCCCAGGCACTCGATCATCTGCGGAATCAGCGAAGGCCGCATTACGGAATGTTCAGCACTGACTGGATTAGGCAATACCAGCCTTCCACCGGCCGGAATTCCGCAAAGATCCAGTTGCGCCTCTGCAATAAAACTGTAATGCATCACTTCTGTCAGCCCGAGCCCCGCCAAATCCGCGCGCAAAGCCTCACGCCGCTGAAACAGATGATCATTCAGAGTGCCGGACAAACGGCACGCCGGATCATTCTCAGGCACGCCCTCCAGCCCGTGCATGCGGGCAACTTCCTCAATCAAATCAGCCTC
>PXDI01000381.1 GCA_003565095.1 PVC group bacterium
CCCCCGGGGGATATCCCGCCAACTGTTGGTGAAGCCATATCGCTTCCGAACTCGCTGGCGGTCTTTTTACCCATATGGGGGATCAGCATCAGCCCACAGCTGAATTTAATCAGTAACTCTTCAAAAAGTTCCCTTACCTCATCATCATTTATTTTGTTCTTCCTTTTTTTATCTTTAATATAAAAAGGATAAAGGTATTGATCCGGGCGGCCTACAGCCAATATGCCGGCTTTACCGTAGGCCACATGCCCACCTGCCTGGGTCAGCCACAGGGACTGCATCGCCTCGGGGAAGTTGCGGGGCGGATAATAAGGAACATAACGACAGCGCTCCGCTATGGCCAACAGCTCTTCTTTTCTGCGGACATCTGCAGTTTCTGCAGCTAAACGTTCAGCTTTTTCAGCGTACCTGCCGGCAAAGTGCTTCATGGCATCACAACAAATGATGACCGCATTCAGGAAGTTCACCTGATCCTCAGCGCCACTTTCCCCGGAGTTAATATCTTTTAATTTTTGCGCGGCACGTTTCTTTACTCCGGAAAAACCCTCCCGTAAAATATTTTTATGTCCTAATATGAGGTGGCCCTGAACATCAAAAATATTTGTCAGCAGAGCCGGATTATTGTAGAGCACCTCGGTTAAACCCTTCCAGGCATAAACAGGGCCGGCTACGGAGTCGGAAGCAAATACTTCCACCATTTTTTTCATATTCAGACTTTTTCTTCTCTTATAAAGGTCTTTTGGGTGAAAACTCAAAGAATAATAGAGCCCGTGCTCTTTGAAGAGTTTTTTCTTCTTTTCGCGTAGTGTTTTACCATGCCAGTAAGGCAATATTTTCGTTTTCAGCTCCCGGCGTCCCCGGTCGGTGGCAAACAAGTAAAGCACCCCGGCTTTCTGTGTTGACCCGCCGCCGAAATAAACACGCTCCAACCCCGCCCATGAATCATAGATGGCCTCAGCATTATCACGGCAGAATTCTCCGAGATAATCCATAATCTCAACTTCTTCTTCAGGAATCCTTCCGGTCCAGTCCGGCCCCACATTGATCAGGTAATTGCCGCCATGCGTGATGGTATCGATAAAGAAGCGCAGGATATCCTCTTTGCGCCGATAGGGATCGGTTGAATCTTTGACATATTGCCAATGATTGGAATCACGCAGGGTATCACAAACCTCAAATGGCGCCTCACCGCGCTCGCGGCGGATTACCGGAATGTTCTGCTCGGGATTACTGTACATGCCGCCATACGGCAATCCGTAGCGGTTGTTGAGCACGATTCGCGGATTGGCGCGCAGCACAATATCGATCATATCTTCCGATTGCAGCCGCTCTCCGGTTGTGCCCCAGTTCTCATCCGTCCAGAATTGATCAATTTCGCCGTAATTATTCATTAGTTCGCGCAGTTTGGCATTACGCTTCTCAATATAGCGTGCCCAGGCGGCATCGCGTTTGACCGGATCTGTTTCGCAAAAGCCTTCGCGATCCATCTCCGCGCAGAAATCCGGGTCACCCCAGTCACGGTGTCCCATGTAAAGGCCCACTTTCAATCCGGCGGAACGCAAGCCGGCGCACCACTCACGCACAATATCCTTGCCGCAGGGCGACATGCTGGTGATCGAGCGCTCCGGTTCAATCGCCGTATCCCACAAAGGAAAACCAACGGCATGCCGGGCGGTCAGCACGGCATAGCGTGCGCCCCAGCGCCTGAACAGCGCCGCCCATTCCGCCATGTCGAAATTCTCGCAGGTCATCCGTGAGGCCCGCTCGCGGGTTTCTTCCATGCTCATGGCGCGGGAGCCTTCCTGCAAGCGTGCTTTACGCTCGTCGCGATCCTTTTGCGACATAGTTGAGAACAGACCCCAATGTACAAAAATGCCGAGTTTTGCCGCCGGGAACCAAGGGGTGATGAATGCCATTTCCGTGCTCCTTTCAAACGTTTCAGATTCAGTTGATGTCAAGCAAGCTATGTCAGCCATGTTTTGCCGTCAAGCTTTTCGGCCTTTTGCCGGCAATAAAGAAAGGCTGTGCCTACGGCTATAATCTTGCCTTTGGCGGGATAATCTGTTTGACTGCGCGGGTATATGCATAATCCTTTCTAAAAGGGGAACCCATGAAGAAAACCGGAGAACTTGAGGCGGTACTGGCAGAGGCTGCTAAGCACGGTATCCGCACCGTGGACTTGCAGTTCGTTGATGTGTTTGGAAATCTGAAATGCAAAACAGTTTCTTTTGATGAATTCGTTCACGAAAAAGAGTATCTAAAGGGTTACGGGGTTGACGGATCATCAATTAATGGTTACGGCATACCGATCGAGGAGTCGGAGCTGATTATTATGCCGGATCCCGGTACTTTTGTTGTTCTGCCGTGGGCAAAGGATGTTTCAAGGGTCATTTGTGATGTACATACTCCGTCATTGGACCGCAGCCCGAGCCGGCCGTTTGTCGGGGATTCGCGCTCCATCCTGAAGAATGTGATCGAATCCATTCCCGCGGTACTCGATGAATACTGCCCTGAACGCCCGGATAATTCGTTTTATCAATGCCACGTGGCCACCGAACTGGAATTCTTTGTATTAGACCGGAACCGGCAGAAAATTGATAATCTGGGCTATTTTGATGCGCCGACTGCTGCTATGCGCGATTTTCTTACCCAGGTGATGGAGTGTATGAATGCAATGGGAATCCGTTACGAAGTTTATCATCATGAGGTGGCCCCGTCACAGTTTGAGTTCGATTTCCGTTATGGCGAAGCCCTGACTATCGCGGATGCAACAATCACCCTGAAAGACATCATCCGTAATTATGCCGTCCGTAATGAAATGATCGCAACATTCATGCCCAAGCCGTTTTTCGGAATGAACGGCAGCGGAATGCATTGTCATTTCAATCTTTCCCTTTATGCGCCGCGCAAAGACGGCGGCATGCAGAAAACCAATATTTTCAATGAGCCAGGCACAGACCGGCTTTCAGATATTGCGCTGTATTTTATTGGCGGATTAATGAAGCACGCGAGAGCCATCACGGCTGTTACCAATCCGATTTGCAACAGCTATAAACGGCTTGTTCCGGGGTGGGAGGCGCCGGTTAATATTGCCTGGGGCAGAAAAAACCGGACGGCATTGATTCGTGTACCGCACGGGGATCCCCGTGCCAGCCGTTGTGAATACCGTTCGCCAGATCCGGCCTGTAACCCGTATCTGGCCTTTGCCGCAATGCTGGCGGCCGGGTTGGATGGTGTGAAAAACCGGATTGATCCGGGGGATGTTACTGAACAGGATCTGTTTCATAATCCGCAGGATGTTCCCACGCTGCCCGGGTCGCTTGATGAAGCGCTCGATTGTTTCGAGCAGGATCAGGTGCTATGTGAGGCGCTTGGTGCGCATATAGTGGAGAGTTTTGTCAAAGGCAAACGCGAGGAAGCCCGCACATACCGTATCCGGCCTTCAAATATTGACTTTGAGATGTATCTGGATGTCTGACAGTGAAGCCGGGCGGGGACCGTTTTGCGGTGCGAATTGGATTGACTGTGATGCGCTTTCATAAGAAAACAGTATTTATGCACAAGCCAGGCAGGTATTGAAAAAGGGAGACCAACAATGGCTATAATGGATTCAATTAAGGGTTTGTTTGGAAAATTCAGCGGCGGGGATTCCGCCCCGCAGGTAGATCGCGCTGCGCTCGAGGCGCAAGTACGCGCCTCCGAGCTGTTTAAGCTGCTGCCGAGCGAGAATATTCAGGCGATGCTTGATCATATGGCGCCGAAAAAGGTCAAGGCCGGGCAGGCGGTAATAACCCAGGGCGAGGAAGGCGACTTTTATGCGTTAATCGTCGAAGGGAAGGCGAAAGTGACGCGCACTGAGCCGGGCAGGCCTGAACCGCAACTGCTGGCTGAATTAGCTCCGCCGGCGGGGGTGGGCGAGGATGCATTGCTTTCAAACGCACCGCGGAATGCTTCGGTGGTGATGATTGATGACGGGCTGGTTATGCATCTGTCGCGGGATGCTTTCAATGATTATGTCAAGGAGCCGGTCTTGACGTGGTACTCGGCGGTTGATGCTTTGCAGAAGGTCAAAGGCGGTGCCGTATGGCTGGATGTCCGTGAGGGCCGGGAATTGAGCGATAACCTTGCCGGGGCCGTTCATATACCGTTGACGGTTCTGCGTAACCGGCTGGCTGAACTGGATAATGCCAAGGAGTATATTTGCTATTGCGAGAACGGGCGTTTCAGCTCATCCGCCGCTTTCATTCTTCATTCTAAAGGGCTCAAGGCCGGTGTTTTGCGCGGCGGATTACGCCGTATGAAACAGCGCGGTGCGTAGCATAATTTTCTGCAGACCGGCCGCCGGGAGCACTGATGAGAAAACGTGACACTTTTGACATGCTGGCATGCAGCGTGGCGGTAATCATGGACGCGCTCGCCGTCTACGGCGGTTTTATGCTGGCAACATGGCTGCGCCTTGATTCGGGGCTGATCCCGGTTGTACGTGAGCCTCCCGTTAATTACCTGCGGCTGTATGCGATCGGGGCATTTTTTGCGACCGGTGTTTTTCTGCTGGTTTTCCGCTCGCGCGGTTTGTATGTCCGGCCGCAGACCGGCTCGTTCCCGACCAAAATCCCGCGCATCATAAATGCCGTTTTCTGGGGAATTCTGCTAACCGTTGTAATGGCTTTCTCAGTACAGAACGAGGCCGAGTTCTCGCGTCTGGTGATTGCGCTGGCGGCTTTTACTGTGCTGATACTGGTTATGCTGGAACGCTGGATAATGTTCCGCATCGAATGGAACCTGGCGCGCCACAGCCGTAAGACCAATCGCGTAATGATCGTGGGAACCGATTCCGTGGCAGCGCATGTGATGAACACACTGGCCCACGAACCGATGTTGCGCTCACGCGCGACATGTTTTTTGCGGACTAATGACCAGCCGCCGGATCCGCGCATACCGCCTGAACAAATCGCCGGAGATTTAGGGGAGATTGAACAGATAATCAGTCGCAACCCGGTGGATCAGCTCATCCTGACCGATCCGCGCCTTGAACATGAACGGATTGTTGACCTGATCGTGTTATGTGAAAAGAATCTGATGGTTTTCAATATGGTGCCCGATCTTTTCCGTATTATGACTTGCAGCATGGATGTGCAGACTATTGAAGATATCCCGTTGCTGGGGGTCGGCCGCTGGCCGCTTGACTATTTCTGGAACCGTGTTGTCAAAAGAATCGAAGATGTCGCCGGCGCACTGTTCGGTTTGATTCTCTCCGCGCCGGTAATCGCGGTGGCGGCATTATTCATCAAACGCGAATCACCCGGTCCGGTCTTTTTCCGTCAAGAACGTTGCGGGGAAGACGGCCGATCATTCATACTATATAAACTGCGGACGATGCAGGTTGATGCCGAGGACAAAACCGGTCCGGTTTTTGCCGCACCCGGTGATACCCGGACTACGCGGGTGGGTGCTTTTCTGCGCCGGCATAATCTGGATGAACTGCCGCAGTTATGGAATGTGTTGAAAGGGGATATGGGGCTGGTCGGACCGCGTCCCGAACGCCCGCATTTTGTGGAGCAGTTCCGTGATCAGATTCAACGCTATATGTGGCGTCACATTGCCAAACCGGGGATGACCGGCTGGGCGCAGGTGAATGGTTTGCGCGGAAATACCAGCATTGAAGAACGCATTAAATATGATCTCTATTACCTCGAAAACTGGTCGCTGGCTTTCGATTTTAAAATACTTGTACGCACGGTCTTTGCTAATGAGAATGCGTATTGAAAGGTTGAAAGGTTACAAGGTTACAAGGTAGCAAGGTAGCAAGGGACGGAAGGGAAAGACTGAAGACGGGAAGGGGTTAGGGGTTAGGGGTTAGGCGTTAGGGATTAGGGGTTAGGGGAAAGACCTTAGACCATAGACCTTAGACCCGAAATCTTTGTCGCGAGCTTTGTCGCGAGCTTTGTCGACCTGAGGCAGAGTGGAGACGCAGACTACAGACTGCAAGTAGCGGGAATAGGGGTGGTTGGATATGAATAATTTTTCCGAGCTTTTTGCGGGGCCGTATTTCTGGGCGGCCTTCTGTCCATGGGTGGTTGCCCAGATCTGTAAAATGATTTCATCTCTGGTGCAGACCCGCCGGATGGATTTGCGCTATCTGGTCAGTACCGGCGGCATGCCCAGCGCGCATTCCGCGCTGGTGATGGGGCTTTCAACCGTGGTGGGGCTAAAAGAGGGTTTCGGTTCGGCGGCGTATGCCGTTGCTTTGGGTTTTGCGGTAATTGTGATGTTTGATGCTTCAACCGTGCGGCGTGCCGCCGGCATGCAGGCCCGCCTGATCAACGAAATGGTCGACGAGCTTTTCAAGGAACACCGTTTTTCCGAGCAGAAGCTTAAGGAACTGCTGGGCCATACGAGGCTCGAAGTTTTTATGGGAATGATTGTCGGTGTGTTGACCGGCATGCTGGTCTATTCCTGGTGGGTCGCTTTTACGGTTGCTTAGCGCTCTTCACAAGCAGCGTCACTTTATCCTCATGCACCATCAGCGTACCCGCCCCGGTTTCCCAGACCGCACGCCCTTTGCTGCATTCCAGGATTGTCCGGCCCTGTTCCAGCGCGCATACCAATGGCTGATGCCCGGGCAGTAAAGCCATCCTTCCGCTAACAGCCGGCACATCCAGCGCGCCGGCTTCAAGCGGCGGCAAAGTCTCGGTAGGTGTTATTATTTCAATGCGCAAAGCTCAACCCTCTGACTATAGTAATTCTCAGAAGTTTTATATTGATTACGCTCGCTGACCTTGGTCGGCGAGCAAGAGAATTCTAAAAAAGGACATTTAAATAAGGATATGAGCCCTTTTGGAGCAAAAACTTGAGTAACCACCTTATCTTGCTCTATATGGGCTCTTTTTGTCTTCTTGAAATTTTCCCTTTGTTAAATTTTTCCGTCCGCCGACCAAGGTCAGCGGACGTGGTTATGCCTGTTCTGTCACGACAGAAATTCTAAGAAAAGCTCTCTATCAATCTCCATATCCCATCTTCTCTGCCTTGCTCAGCACTTCATCAATTGTCCCGGTCATCATAAAGGCCTGTTCCGGAACATGATCATGCTCACCGGCAATAATCTGCCGGAACCCCTCGACGGTATCGTCGATGGGTACATATTGTCCGGGAATGCCGGTATACTGTTCAGCCACAAAATTCGGCTGTGAAAGGAAGCGTTGAATACGCCGTGCACGCAGAACCGCCAGCCGGTCATGTTCGGGCAGATCTTCAACTCCGAGAATGGTGATAATATCCTGTAGTTCGCTGTAGCGTTGCAGAACCCGGCGCACTTCACGGGCGACCTGCTCGTGTTCGCTGCCGACAACTTCAACAGTAAGAATCTTTGAGTTTGAAGCGAGCGGGTCCAGCGCCGGATAGATTCCCATCTCAACAATCCGGCGGTCAAGTACCAGCGCGGCATCCAGATGGGCAAAAGCGGTTGCGGGTGCCGGATCGGTAATATCGTCGGCCGGAACGTAGACCGCCTGTACCGATGTGATAGCGCCGCGGCGGGTAGATGTGATGCGTTCCTGCATCCGGCCCATTTCTGTTGCCAGTCCGGGCTGATAACCAACCGCCGACGGCATCCTTCCAAGCATTGCTGAAACTTCCGCCCCGGCCTGCACAAACCTGAAGATATTATCCATAAACAGCAGCACATCCTGATGCATCTGGTCCCGGAAATATTCGGCATGGGTCAGTGCCGTCAATGGTGCGCGCAAACGTGCCCCGGCCGGTTCGTTCATTTGGCCGAAAACCAGAACTGTACTGTCCAGCACTCCGGAATGCTGCATTTCCAGCCAGAGCTCGTTACCCTCACGGGTCCGTTCGCCGATTCCGGCAAAAACTGCGCGTCCACCACGCTCAGTGGTGATGTTCCGGATAAGCTCCATAATAAGCATCGTCTTGCCAACTCCGGCACCGCCGAACAGGCCGATTTTGCCGCCGCGCGGGAAGGGGGTTAGCAGATCGATGGCCTTGATGCCCGTTTCAAAAAGTTCAACCGCCGGGACCTGCTGGTCAAAGGCCGGCGGTTGACGGTGAATCGGGTCGAAACGGATACAGGCCGGTGGTTCCCCGCCGTCAATCGGTTTTCCCAGCACATTCATCACGCGCCCCTGCGCTTCTTCGCCTACCGGAACGGTAATCGGTGCCCCCGTATCCCTGACCGCAATGCCGCGAGACAGTCCGCGTGTGGCGGACATGGCAATACAACGCACTACATTATCACCCGGATATGCAGCCACTTCCATGGTAAGATCAATTTTACGCTCAGGTTCATTTATTACCAGTGCGTTATTAATTGCGGGCAGCGGCCGTTCATAAAACTCAACGTCCACAACCGGTCCAACCACCCGGACTATGCGTCCTGTTGCCATGCCTGCTCTGCTCCTGTTTCCAGCATTTCCCTGGTTATATCATTCTGCCTGATGCGACGATACTGTTTTTCCACCTCACGCTGGGTCTCAGCGGCATTATCTGTCGCCTGCGCCATCGCTGTGCGCCGTGCGGCATTTTCTGCTGCCAGACTGCTCAAAAACGCCCGGTCAAGCGCTTGCGCCACATATTCCCCCAGTAAATGTTCGAGCACCGACTCAACCGACGGCTCGAACAGTGCTGCCGCCAGCTTGGGGCGGTGGCCGGCGGGAAATTCAAACGGCACCGGCAGCAACTGCTCCATCACGGCTTCCTGCTTAATTCCGTTAATGTCACGGCTGAAGATAATATAAGCCGCGTCACTGTTACGGCTGACAAAAGTCTGCGTCATTCTGCCGGCCAGTGCGTCGATTTGCGGAGTTCTTTGCAGTCTTTGCGGTTGAGGGTTGTTCTCGATGAGTGCGATTCCGGCCCGCCGTGCCATTCTGCCGGCAATTCTGCCGGTTACGCGCAGTTTTACAATCTGTGCAGGATTCTGCTCAATAAAACCTTGCAGCTTGTCCATTAGCTGCACATTAAATCCGCCGCACATACCGAAGTCTGAACTGAACACAGCAATCTCGACGGTGTGCTGATGCCGCCGCCGATCCAGCAGAATATGCCGGTAGTCCGGTGCCGCCACACACACTTCACGCAATATCTCCAGCAGCTTCCGGCTGTAATGACCGGCCGTCAGCATTGCCCGGCGGTCATTGGCGAGCCGCGTGGCGGCAACACGGTGCATCGCCGCTGTCACTTTGCGGATTTTGCTGATTCCGCCGAGCCGCTTTTTCGTGCGCTGTTGACCGGTTGACATGTTTTACATTCCTCCCGGATTCGCGCTCTGCGTGCTGATGGCCGTTTGCGGCAAATGCGTTTCCGCTTCGTCTGGAGCAGGGATGATTCTTTGCGGATCAAGGGCCGGAACACCGCTTTGGGCCGTAAACATTCTTTTTAACTGGCCGACCGATTCTCTCAACCAACCCTCGGTCGCATCGTTCAAATCATGGGTCGCACGAATAGTATCACATACCTGTTCATATGAACTGTCCAGCAGTCCGAACCATTCCCGCTGGAAGCGCTCAATCTCCGTCAGCGGCAGGTCGTCCAGATGTCCGCTAACCGCCGCCCAGATAATGCAGACCTGCCGTTCCACCGGCATGGGCTCGTGCTGCCCCTGCTTGAGAATTTCCGCCAGTCTTTCACCGCGATGCAACTGCTTTACGGTGAAAGAATCCAGATCAGTTGTCAGTTCAGCGAAGGCCGCCTGTTCGCGGTATTGCGCCAGATCCATTCGCAGGCGCAAGCCGATTTTACGCATGGCCGGCCATTGTGCTTTTCCGCCGATGCGCGATACACTCAAACCGGCATTCACCGCCGGCCGCAAGCCTTGATGAAACAGCGCCCCATCCAGATAAATCTGTCCATCGGTTATCGATACCAGGTTTGTTGGGATATAAGCGGAATAATCCCCCTGCTGCGTTTCAACTATGGGCAGGGCGGTGATCGTTCCGCCGCCCAGTTCCGCGTTCGTGCATCCGGCACGTTCCAACAGGCGGCTGTGCAGATAGAAGACATCCCCCGGAAAAGCCTCGCGTCCGGGGGGGCGCCGCAACAGCAAGGATATTTCGCGGTAAGCCGCGGCATGTTTTGAAAGATCGTCAAAGACCATCAGCACATGCCGGCCCTTATCGCGGAAAGCTTCGGCAATGCTGCAAGCGGCAAACGGTGCAATATATTGCAGCGGGGCGGGATCGGCGGATGCCGCCGCCACCACAACCGTCTGCTGCATCATGCCGCGTTCACGCAGCATTCCGACCCAGCGCGAAATGTTGGCCATCTTCTGTCCAATCGAAACATAGATGCAGATAACATCGCTACCGAGCTGATTGAGGATGGTGTCGATTGCCAGGGTGGTTTTTCCGGTATGCCGGTCACCGATAATCAGTTCACGCTGTCCGCGTCCGATCGGCACCATCGCATCAATGCTTTTTATTCCGGTATGCAACGGGACTTCAACCGGCTGACGTGCGGCGATGCCGGGGCCGTCGGTATCGACCAGGCGCCGTTCGGTTGCCTGTAGAGGCCCGCGGCCATCAACCGGCTTGCCAAGCGGTGTGACAACCCTGCCGAGCAGGGCATCGCCAACCGGAGTGTCCAGCACCCGTCCGCTGCGTTTAACAGTATCTCCCTGCTGGATGCCGCTGTGATCTCCGAATATCACCACTCCTGCCTGCCGCCGGTCGAGGTTCATTACCATTCCGCGGATCTCACGGGGAAAGACAACCATTTCCTCAACCATGACTCCCGGCAGGCCGTCAACAATCGCAATACCGTCGCCGGCTTCAACCACGCGACCGATCTCCTGGGGGCCGAATGAAATGCCAAAGCGTTCCGCGCTGCGTTCAAGCACCGCGGCAACCTGCTTTGGATCTATGCGAATATCAGGCATACAAACTTAAACAATACGCCTGATTTGAGTGCTTTTCAATCTTCAATCTCCAACACCCGCGCCAGAGTTGCGGGATCCTGGCGGAAAGGCGCGCCTTCTCCCTCATAAAAGCCGTGCGCCTCGATCATATGGATATTCATATCGGTATAGGTGACGCTCTCGCCGCTGGTGTTGTTTTTTACAATCGTGTAGATTTTTTCATATAATCCCTCGTGCAGAAACGGGCAGGGCAGTTTGCCGCGTACGGCATCAACGGTCACTTCAAAATGCGGCGGCACGGAAGTGGTCTGTCCCAGTCCGCGCGCCCCGGCTTCGCGCAGTTCGCGCATCCGAGCGGCGATGGCACTGTGACTCAACCCCATCCGGCGCACTGCGGCCTCGTCGGCATCCATAATTTCGCATAACAGACGTTTGTCGCTGCCGAGAAAGCCGTCATATGAAATGACGCCCGGCCGCATCTGCCGCTGTATCCGCTCCATTTCCGGTGTCTGTTTCATAATTTCACCTATGCAAACTTATCATAATAAATATTATCTTCCGACATGCCTTTTTCCTGCAGTACTTTTACGCATGCATCGATCATCAGCGGGCTGCCGCACAGATAAGCTTCTTTCCCTGAGGCATCCGGCACATGTTTTGCCACAACCTCGGTGATTAATCCGGTCTCCCCGTCCCAGTTATCCTCCGGTTGCGGTTCAGACAGGGCCGGAATGAACTTGAACTGTGGCAGTTCTTTTTCCAGCGCCTGCATCCGCTCAACGAGAAAAAGATCGCGTTTGGAACGCGCCCCGAAAAAGTAAACCGCCTTGCGCTTGGATCCGGTGCGTGCCATTTCTTCGAGGATGGACTTGATCGGGGCCATTCCCGACCCGCCGGCAATACAGATTATTTCAGCCTCGGTCGGCTGCAAATGAAAATCCCCGTAAGGCCCGTTGAAAGTTACCTCGTCACCTTCCTTGAGGTGTTTATGTACATAGGTGGTGCAGATGCCGTTGGGTACATAGCGGATTTCGAGTTCTATTTCATCCTGTTTAACCGGATCGGACGCAATTGAATAGGCGCGGTAAACCGGCTCATCGGTCAACTCGTAAGGCGGCACCTCAAGTTGAATAAACTGTCCGGCGGTAAACTCAATTGCTGCCGGCTCGGAAAGCTTGATTTTCACTTCCTTGATATCATGGGTCAGGTCGTTGATCGCACTGACGGTTGCGGAAAACTGTTTTACACTAAACAGCTCTTCAGGAATGCGCAGCCGCATATCGCGCTTGACCTTCACCTGGCATGACAGCCGCACTCCGCTTTTCTGCTCATCGGCATCCAGCCACGGCAGTTCCGTCGGCAGCAGATCGCCGCCACCGTCTTCAATCACCAGTTTGCACAATCCGCACGATCCGCGCCCGCCGCAGGCTGAAGGAATGAAGATCTGCTCATCTTTCAACGCTGAAAGCAGCGGCTTGCCGCCTTTTACGGTCAGTTCTTTGGCGTCATTGATGGTCAATTTGCAGTCGCCGTAGTTGCCGATGGTGGCATCCGCCAGCATGATCAGAATTGCCAGCAGGGTGTTGATGGCACCTACCGCGGCAACTGCTATTATGAAAGAAACCAGCATATTACTACCTACTGCAGATTCACCATGCCGTTAAAACCCATGAAAGCCAGCGCCATTGTGCCGGCAATGATCAGGGTGATGCCGGCGCCTTCCAGTCCGCGCGGGATGCGTGAGCGTGACGCCAGCCGCTGCCGGATGCCTGCCATGGCCAGAATTGCCAGGGCCCAGCCGATGCCGCCACCCAGTCCGAAACCCAGCGATTGCAGAAAACTGTATTCACGGATAACCATGAACAGGCTGATGCCGAGAATGGCGCAATTGACCGTGATCAGCGGCAGAAAAATCCCCAGCGCGGCATACAGCGTTTCCGAAACACGTTCGATAATCATTTCAACCAGTTGCACAAACGCGGCGATTACGACAATAAAGACAATAAACCGCAGATATTCAAGTTGCAGCGGAATAAGCAGTTTGTAATAGACGATCCAGTTGATTGCGCTGGTGGCGGTCATTACAAAAATCACCGCTCCGCCGAGCCCGGCCGAAGTTTTTACTTCGCGCGATACCACGAGAAACGAGCACATGCCAAGGTAATTGGTCAGCAGGATATTGTTTGTAAAAACCGCGGCAAAGAGCACCGCAAAAGCGCTTATTTCCGGCATTGTGCGCATCCTTTCTGTTCGCCCGGCTTAATCCACAGGCCTTTTACGATCCAGATAAACAAAGCCAGCATGAAAAATGCGCCGGGTGCCATCACCATGATCGACCAGTTAGTCCAGCCTTCCAGCCATGCCGCTGCGAAAATGTTGTCGCGGCCCAGTAGCTGAATACCCCACACGGAACCGGCCCCCAGCAGTTCTCTGGCAAAGGCAATTGCCAGCAGCACATATGAATAACCCAGACCCGAGGATAAACCGTCCAGCGCCGATGGCCATGGTTTGTTGTTCATGGCAAAAGCTTCGGCGCGCCCCATTATAATGCAGTTGGTGATAATCAGTCCGACATACGGCCCCAGTTGCCGCGAAATATCCGGCAGCCAGGCGCGCAGAGCAATATCCACCATGATGACGAACGACGCAATCACCAGCACTTCAACCATCATACGGATGCGTGAAGGAATCCATTTGCGCAGCGCGGATATGACGGTATTCGAAAGGGTCAGCACAAAAACCAAGCCCAGGCACATGACAACGGTGTTTTCCACAACATTGGTAACCGCGAGTGTTGAGCAGATGCCGAGAATCTGCGCAAAAACCGGATTTTCGGCACCCAGATTATTGCGGAAGATGCGTTTTGCTTCGCCTTTGGGCATCAGTGCTTCTCCATTAGTTTATTCAACATATCGCGGACCGCGGTGGTGGTGACAGTTGCTCCGGTAACCGCATCCATTTCATCCTTAGCCTGTGAGCGGGTTCCTTCCGGGACAACTTTGAAGGGACCGGCTTTGCCGCTGAATTGCTGTTCAAACCACGGCTCGCTGATCCGTGCGCCCAGTCCCGGGGTTTCGTTGTGTTCAACAAACGAGACCCCGGTGATTAATCCGTTATCCGGGTTCACCCCCACCATTGCATGAATGGTGCCCCATAACCCCTGACCGCGCATGGGGTGTACATGTGCGATTACATGCGCTTGGTCACTTACTTTGAAATAAGGCTGATCTTCATCCGGTCCGGTAACCGCGTTGTGATACCATTCAATGACTTCTGCGGGGCGCGGAGGCACAGTCAATCCGGCGGCAGCCATTACCGCGCGCTGGCGAAACAGTCCGGCATTGCGCTCGACCGCTGCTGCGGTCGCCAGATGCAACGCGCTAACCAGTGATATCGCCACAACCGAGAAGCCCAGCATAAATAATACCGGCCTGACCCGTTCGCGAATTGCTTGAGATACACTCATAGTTTTGGGTCCATTATCATACCGCCAAATCTACTCCTCACAATCTGCGGTCTTCAGTCTTCAGTTTGCGGTCTGCAGTCTGTTTTTTTATAAAGTGGTCCATGATCGGCGCGAACATATTAGCCAGCAGAATGGCAAACATTGTGCCGGCCGGCCAGGCTGACAGGGTTGCAATTACTGACGACATTGCTCCGATAAACGCGCCGTATATCCAGCGCCCCGGATTTGTCTGTGAGGCGGATACCGGATCGGTGGCATAGAAGAAAACACCGATCATCAGGGCGCCCGACATCGAGGTGCGCAGCGGGTCGGCAGCGTCTTTGATTTCCAGCAGCCAGAAGAGAGTATGCATCACAAAGAAGCCGGCAAAGCCGGCAATCACAATGCGGTAGTTGGCGGCTTTCTTCCAGACGATATATAAACCGCACAAGATGGTCAGGGCCGCGCTGGTGCCGCCGATCACCCCTGAACAGTTGCCGATAAACAGCTCCCAGAAGGAGAAATCAACCCCCATTTTCATGAGTGCGCCCGGGGTGGCGGAGGTGATGGCATCCGGCGCGGATGCCGCGGTATAGCCCCAGCGGGCGAAGCCGCCCGGAAACCCGCCAAACGGTTCATACCATTGCGCGGTCATATAGTTACCGAAGCAGATATAGATAAACGCGCGTCCGGTCATGGCCGGGTTGAAAACGTTTTTGCCGAATCCACCGTAGACCATTTTGCCGAAGACTATGGCAAAAACGATTCCGAGCAAGGCCATCCACAACGGCAGGGTGGGGGGCATGCCGAAAGTAAGCAGAATTGCCGTCACAAATGCGGCGGAGGAAACCGGTTCTTTCCAGTTGCGCACAAACAAAGCTTCGGTGATATAGGCGCCTGCGGCGCATATCACCGCCATCGCAAAAATCCGCC
>PXDI01000246.1 GCA_003565095.1 PVC group bacterium
TACGCTGGTCATTGATCCGCCAGAAATCGACCGCCGCGACATATTCGGGAATCCGCTCAAGATTGAATTCGGGAGCAAAACCAGTGGCATTATCGCGTAAGTCGGCGGCGGTACCTTCGACGGTATTCAGCAGCAGCAGCCGCGCACCGGCCACACCGGCGCGCGCAATCAACTGCCAGCGGGTTTGCGGCGGGACAAACGCAGCACACATGCCGTCAATCACCGCCAGATTGTAATATTGCGGTTCGCGCCGCTTGACTGCATCGTACATGATAAAATTACGGAAGCGGTCAAGATTGCGTACATCAAATAAAAGCGGCGGCAGCCGCACCTCTTCACAGTCAAAAACCATCGCCCGCAAATCAGGGGCATTCGGGCCGACATTCACTGAGCGGTTCATGCCCGAACGGCGCTGTACAGTACTGATCGCACGGATAATGCCGCCGTCACGGTCTGTCTGATACGCCTCCAGTTCAAGCCTGGGAGATCTTACATCCGCCGGCATCGCATTAAACGCGAACCGGCCATCCGTTCCGGTGATCTCAAATTCACTGCTGCGCACCCCGGCAGTACTGCGCAAGCCGTGCGGACGGTCATGCTCTCTCTGCCGCACCAGCGCGGTGACAAAACCAGCCATGGGAACCCGCGGCACCGGGTCACCGGGACTCTGGTCAACAACGCTGCCGCTGATCCTTCCCCAGCGTGCCACCACCCTGCCCGGCCGCGGGCGCAAGCCGTCCTCCGGTGCAAGCAAAGCCTCAATCAACTGCCTGGTGGCTTCAAGCTGCGGTTCAAAACGCTCCCAGTTAAAATTACCGGCATTCTCGTAATATGTGTCCGCCCGCTGCATCCCCGCCTCGAGAGTGCCCCAGGTGGCTGCCGGAACACCGAAACTAATCGCAGGGGATGTCAAGGTTGCACGCCGTACCATCTGAAAGCTGACCGGGGAATGCTCAATATTCAGCGGCCCAAGATTAACATAGGACTGCATTTCTGCCGGCCAGATACGCTGCATTCCATCATCACGTGCACGAATCAGCCAGCGCAGAAAATCCGCAGCGCCATGCCTTCGATATTCATCTACACCGGTATAATGACAGAATAGCTGAGGTCCGCAGGCAGTCCCGGTGTCACTTAGATCAATTCCCAGCACAAAACCAAGTGGACCGGCAGTGTCCGGATCGATCCCGAGAATCCCGCATATTTCTGTATACAGACGGTCGTGCTGTATGCTGCGCTCAATCAGAGCGGATTGCTCAACAACCTGCTGCTGAATTCTTGCACTGATTTCCTGCCAGACGCCAACCGCCGCCGAACGGTTGGCAGCGGAAAGCGGGGCTCTCAGAATCATCTGATTCTGTAAGGCTTTCAGACTGCTCTGACGGGAGGTCAAGCGCTCCAGCTCGGCTTCAGTCCGTATGTAATCCGGGGAGCCATCCTCCAGTAAATGCAACTGCAGACGCAGCTCCGGAACATCACGGTCAAGACGATTGAGTTCTTCACTGAAACCATCTTTGATATAGCGATGCAGCGGCTTAAAGCGGCGCTGGTGAATCAGATCCATCGCATCCGGTTCAGCCGGCAGTTCCGCGGCCAGCGCTGCATGCTGCTCATACAAGCCGAGTGTACCGGCATCGTCACGCCGCGCCCGCGCGTGCGGAGCTGAACGCGGGCCAAGCGCCTCCAGCATTTCACGTACGCCGCGCTGGTTGATTCCCTGTGCATCAAGAAAGGCAAACAGCACCGGCTGCGGCGGCGGGACCGCCGCTTTGCGCTTCGCCAGCGCCAGCAATGCGGCACTGTTCGCCGCACTGCCCGCACCCGGTGCCACTCCCTGTAACGCAGAAACCGCGTCAAACGCCGCGGCCATCACAAGCGCCGGCTGACCGGCCGGAGTCTCCACACCATCAGGCATCAAAAGCCCGTAAATGTTGCGCGCGGTGCGATATTGCCACCGCGCATTTACTCGTAAATTGATTTTTCCGGAAAAGCTACCGGAACGCAGTGCGGCGGCCAAAGGGCCATCCGGCAGGTAGTAGCGCGGAAACCATACAGGAATATCCAGCAAGTGCCGATGGGCATCCCGGCGGGTTTCATCCGGCGAGCCCAGCAGCAGCACCGCCGCGGCCCCGAACTGAAACGGGCGTTCCCAGTTGCCATCCGCCATTTCGATTACCGCCACCTGACCATTCAGTTCCCGCGGGTTGATCTGCTCAAGCTCCGCCTGCCCCAGATATACGGCACGACCGGAAATCCCCGCCCGCGGGGTGGTGTTGAGTCTGGTCAACGCCGGCCAGACCGGATAAATGGTATGTTCACCGGCAAAATCACCATCCCCGATAAGCATTACCGCTTCTTCGGTAACCGGCATCAGCACGTCAAACGGCTGCTCAAAAACAGTTACATTTTCTAAAGCGCGCAATTCTTCCAGCAGCCGCGCTTGAACAGCGGCATGCTCCGGACTGCCAACCGAACGGTCCAGCGGAGCTGCAAGCCAATCAAAAGCTTCACGCGCCGTTGCCGAAAGAGGCTCAACACCCCCGTGTACCGGCGACAGCATTACGCACAGCACTCCGAGCAACAGAACTGATTTTGCTTTGTTAATTAAATTCTTCATGAGCGTATCATATTAACCGGCTGATACGGCAAACCGGCACCGATCAAGACGTAAGCAACCAGTATCCAGAAAATAAACCCGAGCACCTCACCAAAAATCAAACCGATGAACAACGGTGTCAGCTTGCGGTAAACCCCAGCTCCACCGAAACGCAGCACCATTATTTTTATCAGCCAGCCCCAGAAAACGCTTACCCACATGGTGTCACCGAAATATGATCTTGCCAGCAGCATCCCGATCGGGTGAACCGGCCATTTGGGAACATTCAAGCAAGCCCATTGTAAACCCCCGGCAATTCCGGCGCCAAAAGCGATCTGGGCCGGCTGGCTGTATATGGCGCGCGGACGGATACCAGACTGGTCGAAACTGCGCACCCGTCCAGCCCAACCGGTAGGTGCATTGCCGGCAAACAGCGGGCGCTCGCCAAAAGCGTTCGCATCGAAGCGATATGCCAGCATAACCGTAACCGTACTGATAACCACCAATCCCAGCATAAACAACAGTACTGAAGATACCCCCTGACGGGTCTGCTGCTCCGGGGCTTCCTCCTGCATGGCCATTGCATGCGTGGCGATAGCCGCGGCACTATAAGAAGACGTTCCCTGAAATATGTGATCGGCAAGGCCTGACATATACACCGAGATATGCGTCAGCCAGCCTTGTGGAAGAAAAGCCAGCCACATGGTGGACTGCGCGTCCATCATGCGCAGGAAAGGCATACCGGTTTCCGCCACCAGCCGCGTCACCACCAGAATGATAACAAACCCGACTGCCGTCATGAAAAGGGCCCACAGCGGCTGCACCCCGGCCCATATAAACCAGCCGGCAGTACCGGTAACCCCCAGCAGAAACATCCAGCCGGCCACCCGGTCACGCCGGTTTACCGGCGTTTGCGGCTTGCGGAACATCGCACGCATCACCTCCAGCCA
>PXDI01000315.1 GCA_003565095.1 PVC group bacterium
CCGTTTTGAATTGGCTATGCTGCGGCGCGATTACGATGCCGCGGAACGGGCGCTGGATGAGGTTTACGCCCGGCTCGACCCTGGTAATCCGTACCGCTTTTTCGATCGCGCACGGATCGAAGTAGCACGCGGAAAATTCTTTAATGCCATGGATGAACTGGATAAGTTTGAAGAGGCGGGACACAAGGGAGCGGTGTTGACCTTGCTGTATCATGGCCTGACGGAAAGCGAATGGATGGCGATGACTTCGACCCGTCGTCTGCAGGAACACCTGATGGCATTGCAGGATGCCGGTTATACATTTATCCCGGTATCAGATATTCCCGCATATCTCGGCGGGGAGCGGGCGCAGTCGGCCGGCCGTGCTGAAAAGAAGCCCTGGCTGGCACGGCAGGTGGATAATGTGCGCTATGCCTTTACCGGTCGCCGGCAGCATGCAGTGGTTTATGATCTGCCTCCGGAGAAAGTGGCAGTTGTCACTTTCGATGATGGGGATCGCTCATCGTTTCAACTCGGCACGCCGATTGCCGAGGATTTGCAGATACCGTTCTGGATGGCAATCATTACACATATTGAAGAGCTGAATGCGCTGGTTTATGCGGCGTGGGAGGAAATCAGCGCATATCATGAAACCGGCTTATGGGAAATGGGCAGTCATACCATGTGGGCCAATACAGACGTTCCGGCTGGCCCGGAAGCGTCACCGTTAGTGGCTCCGCTCCCAAACAGAGTCTGGCTGCCGGAACGCAACCGCCTTGAAACTATGCGTGAATGGAGCAAGCGGGTGCGGCATGAGTTTGAGGGCAGTCGTGAATTGATCGAGAAACATCTGGAGCTGGAGCCCGGGCAGTTTATGGCGGTAGCATATCCGTATGGTGATGCCGGCCAATCCGAGGGCAGTAACGTTGCCCGTCTGATTAATCCGGTGCGGACGATTCTGAACGAGGCCTCACGGGTGCATTCTCTCGGTTTTATTGTTGAGGAGAGGGGCTATACCACCCCGGCTGACAATAAGCTGCTGGTTCGCCGCTATGAGCCGGACTGGGATGCCGAGGCCGAAGATGTTCTTGAACATGCACTGATGACGCATCCGGTCCTGATGGCGCGGCGTTTGCGTGCCGAGATCGCCGCCTTGTCTGATCGCCCTTATCTTGCCCAGCGGCAATTGGCATTACTGCGCCGTGACGGTTATCCTGAGCGCCAGTTGCGTGAACTGAGGACCTTTGTGGAGAACCGCTCCCCGGCCGGGCGTACGTCAATGGCGGGTGACGATGATTCAGCCGGGCGCCGGCGCAGGGCCATCCTGCGGCCGTCCAATCTATATGTGGCGGGCGAGTATCGTGTGAATCAAGCCAATGAGGAAATCCGGCTGCGCAATGGCGACTTGCGTGCCGGGCTGAATATCAACCCGGTTGTCGGTGTCGATTTTTTGTATCGTGAAGGCAGCATCAAGCAGAAGTATACAACCAATGTCTGGTTTTCTGTTCCGCGCACAGAACGTTTTACCAGCACGGAAACCCGCCGTGAGACGGTTGACGGGGTAACTACAGTCATCAGCGTCCGATCCGATTCAACTACCACCAGCGATGTCCAGACCAACCGGATCGACCGCTATTTTTTCGAGGCTGAAGTTGAGGAAATTCGCGGTGCACTGACCTTCCGGGTTGATGATGCAACAGTCTTGAGCGTAGGGGTTGGCCAGAAGATGGTCACCTATGAGGAGGGTTATGAGCGGGAACCCGGGCGTGACCGCAAGCCGGTTGGGACTGTAGCGGTTTCGTGGAGTCCCTATACCGCGCTGCGCTTGAGTGCAAGCTATAATCGTGATCTGGTGCCTTCCGCGCGCAAGACAATTGTATATGATGCCGCCGGTCTCGGGATGCTATGGCGCATCTCTGATGAATGGGAGTTCACCGGCAATGCAACCTATGCCAGCTATCGCGACAAGAATGCCCTGTTAGGGGTTAAGGGGGCCTCTTTCTGGGAATTGATTCAGCGTCAGGGGATATGGTTGGGGTTGGAGGCGGAGGTCTATTCAATGGATGATGCCTCACAATACTACTGGTCACCATACTGGGATACCCGCTATGCCGGGGTTTTGAGGCTGCGCAAGGCATATCCGTTTTACAACTTCAAAGCGGATTTGCGGCTTGGCCAGCAGCAGGAAAAGGGGCGTCCCGAGGACGTTACGCGCTACCGCAACCTGCGGGCGCAGGCTGAAGCCGATGGCACCTGGGATCCCGGTCCGCGACCGGGTGCCGATTGGTCCTCATTTGTCGGCGTGGCCGGCGAATACCGCCAGCGCATCTGGCGCAGATTTGACCTGATTATCAACGGGTCGGTGAATTTTCTGCGCGATTATTCCGAACATGATGTTGCGTTAGGTTTGCAATATAATTTCTGATAAATGGATAAACATCCCCACATTCATGCGATTCAGCAGCTTGTTGACAGGTACAAGGAAGCCGGGTTGACGATTTTTTTCGATGACGGTCAAGTAGTCGATCTTACTTATCGCGCCGTGAATGCCGCGGCCGAAAGACTTGAGCATGATCAGGATGCCATTCCGGCCGATCGCCGTTCTGCTGCGGAGTTTCTTCCCTGTAAGGTGTGTCCGGCGCGTCATACTGCGGCAATGTGTCACGCCCTGCCGGCAATTCTGCCGTTTCTGGATGAATTGAATCCACACAAGTCATATAAACACGTTTATGCGCTGTATGTTGAAAAAGGCGATGAGCAGAACTCTCCGGTCCTTCATGCCAGTAGTACATCCCTGCAGCGCGCATTACATTTTGTTGCGATGCAAAGCGTCCTTTCTTTTTGTGAGATCGGCCGGCTATACCGCCGTTTCTTCAGCGGAGTTATCCCCTTTTCTTCGTCGGAAACCATTGCAGAGCGTATTTATGCTAATGTGATGCTTGACAAGAACGGCCGGCTTGAGGAAGTGGAGAAGACGTTGCAATCCATGCGTGCTGATTTGACCGTTACGATGCAATGCCAGATAAAGCGCGTCTACCTGGTAACGCGCAGCGATGCCTTCGCCAATGCTTTTGTCAACCTGCATCTGGCATTGCAGTTGCTGGCACCCGATAGTCTTGGTCACCTGCGCGAAGTGTTCAGCAAACGTCTCGCGCAGGACACCCCGTAGTCAGCAGTTTCAGGCGATACTGACTGACGCACGACCTTCAGAGAGGAAGACCCACGTGCCTGAGCCCATATGGAGCTAGATAAATGCAATATAAAGCAATACTGGCGCTAGCATAAGCTCATATCTTGATTAGAGAAGTTCTCCGAAGAACGTTTGCTGACCAAGGTCAGCGGACGGGAGAGAGACCCCATGATAACGTGCTTAAGCTAGCGCCATTCGGAAAAGTCCAAAAGTCCGATAATTTGACATACTTCGCATTATGATGATATAAGCTTATGCCGAATGAACAATCATCAACAAAAGCATGGGCTTTCTCAGTCATGGGCTGAACCGGTCCTGCTGGTAGCTGCACTGGCGCTTTTTCTGCTGACGATGCCGGCGTTTTTATATCCGGGCGACAGTTATATGTCGCGTGCTGAGGCGGAATGGCTGTTGCGCTCGGGGCGGTGGGGAATTCCGGTGGAGCGGGTTGATGAAACGCTGGTTGAATATCTTGAGGTTCCCGGCCAGTACGCAGTTTATCGTCCGCGAAAGAATGATTACGTGTCAAAGTTCGGTGTGGCGTATACTTTGCTGTCGCTGATCCCCGTGCAGATTGTGCTTTTATTGCGGGACGCGGTCGATTTTCAGGATCCCGGGCGTCTGACTGCCGTGGTGTTTGCCCTTTATCAGGGAGTGCTGCTGGCAATCGGTTTGTTGTATTTATTCAGATTTGTGCGCCGGATCGGGGCGGGGCCATGGCTGGCGGCCGCATTCTGCTTCTTCTCGGTATTTGCCACATATAACTGGTATTATCTGCGCAGCACAACGCATGAAGCATTGCAATGGCCCTGGGCACTGGCTTTCTTTTGGCACCTGATAACGGCGGTCCGTCCGGATTCGCGTATCAGCCGCGGTCATCTTTCGGCGGCCATGTTCTTCCTGCTGGTGCTGGTCATGTGCCGACCGGTCTATCTGATCTGGCTGCCGGTTGTCTGGATTGCGGTATTCGTGAGCGGAGTTCAGAAGATGCATTCCGGCAATGCCGCCGGGATGGAGTCCCAGCCGCAATGTGTTTGTAAAATCATAAAACAGGCTGTCCGGAAACACTGGCCGGCGGAATGGCTTTTGCTGTCGGGTGCGTCGTTCTTGCTGTTGTTGGTGCTACTCTCCTTTCAGGCCCTAAAATTCGGATCTCCGTTCGCAAGCGGCTACGGGGTATGGATGACCGCTGATGGTGTCAGGCATGATCATTTCGGTCTGGGGTATCTGCTCGATTCATTACCGGCATTCTGGCTTTCTTTGGGGCGCAGCAGTGTGTGGAGTCACTACCCCTTGCTGATACCGGCTGTGCCCGGGTGGCTGCTTTTCTGGCGGCGGCAGCGATGGAATGCTGTCATGATTCTGCTGTTGTCTGTGCCGATGGCGCTGGTGATTGCCTGTTTCTCCCAATGGCACGGCATATTCGGCGACGGCCCCCGTTATCTGCTCCCGGTTCTGCCGCTGCTGTCGCTGCCGGCGGTGGCTGCCGCACAAGCGGTTTTTGCATGGAAAAAAAGTTACTTAAAGTCGCTGGGAATTACTTTTGTATGCATGGCGGCAATTCTGCTGGGGGCGCTGCAGTTCAATGCGATTATTCTGCATCCGCTTACAATACTGAACTGCCGGCTGTTCTTTAACATGCTGCAGATTGAAAATGTTGAGCGCTACTTTGACCGGTTGCCGCACCCCGGGTTGCATACGCGTGATTTGATGCGATACAGTGTAGCAAGCCAAGGCTACTATCCGATGGACAAACTGCGTCAGCGTCGCGAACCCGGAGACGAGCACATGTTCCATATTGCCATTGATGTGCTGGAAGGCATGCTGCTGCCGGATCTGATGCTGTATAACCCGCCGCCATGGGAAAGTGTCGACCAGATCGTTGCCCGCGAGATGGGCACACTGCCTCACTCGCTGCAAACTGAATAGACCAGCACTTTACTGGATTTCGGCGTAAGAATGCTGCCGGAAACGAGGCAGCCGAAGCTGAGTAGGCCTATCCGATCATTTCCCTGAAACGCGCGAAGAGGTAGTAGGGGTCGTGCGGGCCGGGGCAGGCTTCCGGGTGATACTGGACCGAGAAGGCCGGATATTTGTTGTGCCGCAGACCTTCGACAGTGTTGTCGTTCAGATTCATATGTGTGACGGTTACTTCGTCCTGCGGCAGCGTTTCTTCAACCACCGTGAAGTTATGATTCTGTGAAGTGATTTCAACCGCGCCGGTTTGCAGATCTTTGACCGGATGGTTGCAGCCGTGGTGCCCGAACTTAAGTCGTTGTGTTTTTGCTCCCAGCGCCCGTCCGAGTATCTGGTGTCCGAGGCAGATACCCATTAGCGGCACTTTGCCAAGCAGTCCACGGGCGGTATCCGCGGCATAGGGCAGGGCGGCCGGATCAGCCGGACCGTTCGAAAGAAACACCCCGTCGGGCTTCATAGCCAGTATTTCCTGCGCGCTGGTTTTGGCCGGCACAACGGTAACGGCCAGTCCTGTGCGGCGCAGACTGCGCAGAATGTTCCATTTGATGCCATAGTCAACCGCCACGATACGTTTGTCGGCGGGCGGCAGTTCCTGGCAAATGCCCCAACTGGCGGTCAAACTGCCGTCAGGGTCCCATTCGTAAGGCTTCTCGCAAGTAACCTTGGCGGCATAGTCCTGGTTATCGAGCCCCTCCCAGGCTTTGGCAATTTCCACGGCTTCTGCCGGATCGCTAACCTTGCCGCTGACGGAAATGAAAGCCTTGAGGGTGCCGCATTCGCGCAGTTTGGTGGTTAATGCGCGGGTATCGATTCCAGCCAACGCCGGAATGCCGTTCTGCGTGAGGCAATCGTTCAGTTCAATTTCGCAACGCCAGTTGCTGGATGAATTCATCTCATGCACCAGCAGTGCGTTGGCAAACAACTGCCGCGACTCCATATCCGCGGTGTTCATGCCGGTGTTGCCGATTTCCGGATAAGTCATTACGACAAACTGTCCGGCGTAGGAGGGGTCACTCAGTATTTCCTGATAGCCGCTCATTCCGGTATTGAAAACCACTTCACCGGTGCGGTCAACGGGAGCACCGGCCGAATAACCGCGAAAAACGGTTCCGTCTTCAAAAGCCAGAAAAGCGGCGCGCTCGCGCTTTTGTTTCCAAGATATCTTGTTTTTCATTTTGTTCCTATTATGTTTACGAAATACCCGCTCGACGACCTTGTGTCGGCGAGCGAAAAAATCGGCAGCCACAAACATTCAAAAAATCTGCTCAGAGCCCGGATTGGGGAAGAAATGTGCTATGCGCAATCATTCCGCCAAACGGGCTCTGCGTATGTTTCTCTGCAACTATGCTTAACCAGATTCTCTTGTTCGCCGACACAAGGTCGTCGAACGCTTATTAATCTTTTGTACTATTTAATTTTGATTTTCGGGGAATGGCGGTGAAATTCCTGCAGGCTGCATACTGCCATGCCGCCGGTTTCGCGCCATGCCTCAAGTCCGGTAATTGCCGCCCGCGCGCCTGCCACCGTGGTAGTGATCGGGATGCCGCGGATAACCGCCCGCGCACGCATCTTGATTTCATCCACTTTCGGACTTGCGCCGCTTGACGGCGTATTAATAATCCAGGCCACATCCTGTTCCTCAATCATATCCAGCACACATGGCCGGCCGTCGGAAATGCGGAATATCGCCCGGCTGGGGATGCCGGCCTTGCGCAAGACCGTGCTGGTGCCGAGGGTGGCGTAAATTTCAAATCCCAGTTCAATCAATTTCTGCGCCAGCGGAATGATTTCCGGTTTATCGGCATCACGTACACTGACAAACACATTGCCCGCGGTCGGCAGTGAATTGCCGGCCGCCATCTGGCTTTTCAGGTATGCCATACCTACCGAGGTGTCGATGCCCATCACTTCACCGGTGGATTTCATTTCCGGCGAGAGAACAATATCCACCCCCGGAAAACGGATAAACGGGAAGACGGCTTCTTTAACCGCGCAATGCCTTGGTGAGAACTCCTTGGTAAAGCCGATATCTTTCAGTTTTGCTCCGGCCATGACCAGTGCGGCCACCTTGGCCAGCGGAACGCCGATGGTTTTGCTGACATACGGTACGGTGCGTGATGCGCGCGGATTGACTTCCAGTACATACACCTCTCCGTCTTGAATGGCGTATTGGACGTTCATCAGTCCCAGCACGTTCAAGCCCTTGGCCAGTGCGTAGGTATGTTGCCGGATGGTTTCGGCCACCTTGTCTGAAATGGTGGGCGAGGGAATCGTGCAGGCACTGTCACCCGAATGCACACCGGCTAGTTCAACATGCTCCATAATGGCACCCAGTACAGATGTCTCACCGTCGGAGATGCAGTCAACATCAACTTCAACGGCGTTTTCCAGATAATGGTCAACCAGTACCGGCCGGGTTTCTGAGACTTCGACGGCCTCCTGCATATATGTGCGCAGCATTTCGCGGTCATACACAATCACCATGGCGCGACCGCCCAGCACAAACGACGGGCGCATCAGCACCGGATAACCGATCCGCTCGGCAATTATTTCGGCTTCTTCAATACTGGTGGCGGTGCCGTTGTCCGGCTGTTTGATGTTCAGGCGGGTAACCAGTTCCTGGAAGAATTTCCGGTCTTCGGCGGCTTCGATATCGGCGGGCTTTGTGCCGATAATATTCACGCCGTTGTTTTCCAGATCGCGTGCCAGATTAAGCGGAGTCTGTCCGCCGAACTGGACAATCGCCCCCCAGCATTTTTCGTTATGGTAGATATGCAGCACGTCCTCAAGTGTCAGCGGCTCAAAATAGAGGCGGTCACTGGTGTCGTAATCGGTGCTGACTGTTTCGGGGTTGCTGTTAACCATGATGGTTTCGAAGCCGGCGTCGCGCAGGGCGAATGAAGCATGCACGCAGCAGTAGTCGAATTCGATCCCCTGACCGATACGGTTGGGGCCGCCGCCGATAATCATGATCTTGCGGCGGTCGGAAGGTTGCGCCTCGTTGATTTCGCCATAGGTCGAGTAGAAATAGGGAGTGAAAGCGGTAAACTCGGCGGCGCAGGTGTCAACCGAGCCGTACACCGGGAAAAGCTGCAGCCTGTTGCGTGCCGCGCGTACAGCGTCTTCGGTGCATTTCAGCAGCCAGGCAATCTGGCGGTCGGAAAAGCCCAGTTCCTTGGCCTGCCGGAAAAACGCCGGATCTTTCTCGAGTCCGTCGATGTCACCCGCCGCGCGGATTTCGTCTTCATACTCCACCAGTTCCTGTAATTCACGCAAAAACCAGGGGTCAATAAAGGTTATTTCATGAATGCGCTCAACGGTCCAGCCGCGGCGCAGGGCTTCATGAATCTGGAACATGCGCGCCGCCACCGGCCGGCCCATGGCGGTCGCCAGCTCTTCGTCGCTAAGTGCTTCCATTCGCCCGTCTTTACCGTCGGCACAGTAACCGGCCCGCCCGATTTCCAGTGAGCGCATCGCTTTCTGGAAAGACTGTTTAAAGGTTTTGCCAATGCTCATGGCTTCACCGACCGATTTCATCTGTGTGCCGAGCGTGTCATTGGCCGAGGTGAATTTTTCAAAGGCGAACCGCGGAATCTTGGTGACCACGTAATCGATGCTGGGTTCAAAGCAGGCGGGGGTCTCGCGTGTGATATCGTTGCGCAGTTCGTCCAGTGTGTAGCCGACGGCCAGCTTGGCGGCAATTTTGGCAATCGGGAAGCCGGTGGCTTTTGATGCCAGTGCGCTTGAACGTGATACGCGCGGATTCATTTCGATGACAACAATGCGGCCATTTGCGGGATTTAGGGCAAACTGGACATTTGAACCGCCGGTATCTACGCCGATTTCCCGCATTACCGCGATGGCTGCGTCGCGCATGTTCTGGTATTCACGGTCGGTCAAAGTCTGGGCCGGGGCGACGGTAATGCTGTCGCCGGTATGTACTCCCATCGGGTCAATGTTTTCGATCGAGCAGATAATCACGACGTTATCTTTGTTGTCGCGCATCACTTCCAGCTCAAATTCCTTCCAGCCGATAACCGATTCTTCAACCAGCACTTCGCTGTTGGGGCTGTAGAAAAGCCCGCGAGTGACAATTTCATCGAATTCATCGGCATTATACGCAATGCCGCCGCCGGTGCCGCCGAGAGTAAAGCCGGGGCGGATCACCACCGGCCAGGTTCCGATTTCCTGCTGCACCTTTTTGGCTTCTTCAAGGGTGTGTGCCGATCCGCTGTGCGGCAGGTCGAGGTTGATGCTGCGCATGGCTTCCTTGAAAAGCTGCCGGTCTTCCGCCTTCTGGATAACGTCCGCGCGCGCGCCGATCATATCGACCTTGTAGCGTTTCAACACGCCCTGGCTGTCCAGGTTCATCGCCAGATTCAAGGCGGTCTGTCCGCCCAGCGTCGGTAATAATGCGTCAGGGCGTTCGCGGCGGATAATTTCGGTAAGAATTTCAACAGTCAACGGTTCGATATATGTACGGTCGGCAAATTCCGGGTCAGTCATAATGGTGGCGGGATTGCTGTTAACCAGCACCACTTCATAACCTTCCTCTTTGAGCGATTTACAGGCCTGCACCCCTGAATAGTCAAATTCGCAGGCCTGACCGATGATTATCGGCCCGGAGCCGATCAGCATGATTTTTTTTATATCCTGACGTTTAGGCACCTGATGTCTCCTTTATACAAATTCCCTATTCCGGTCTGTTTCGGCCGGCATGTTTCTTCGGTTGTCGAAAGTCCTTGGGCGGCAGGGTAGCGGTCTGCAAGCGCCAAATCAAGCCAGTATTTAGAAACTTTCCGTTTTTTTGCCTGTGGGCTTCAGTCCCCGAACGGAATGCCGGGCGCTCGCGGACCTTGTGTCGGCTAGCAAGAAAATTCTGTTCAACGGTATGGTTAAAAAGAGCCCCATTCGCGCAAAAGTGGCGCGCTGTGCATAAATTTGCTCTATTTGGGCTCATTTGTTTAATTTCTCTCATTATTGTCTTTCGATCTTTGCGCTAGCCGCCACAAGGTCAGCGAGCGGGTAAACTTATCATTTTTTCTTCGCCGCGGCGACAAACGCTTTGAACAGCGGGTGGGCCTGAAGCGGGGTAGATTGGAATTCCGGATGAAACTGGCATGCTGTAAACCACGGATGATCCGTTATTTCAACAATTTCCACCAGTTTCTCATCCGGAGAAACCCCCGATATGCACATCCCTGCTGCCTGCATCTGCTCACGATAGGCATTATTAAATTCAAAGCGGTGCCGGTGGCGCTCGCTGATTTCGCGCACTCCGTATACTTTTGCGGCATGGGTGTCTTTTTTCAAAACACAGGGATAAGCGCCCAGCCGCATGGTTCCGCCCTTGTCGGCAACGGTTTTCTGTTCTTCCATCAAGTGAATCACCTGATGGGCGGCGGCAGGGGCAAACTCCTGGCTGTTGGCGTCGGTCAGTCCGCATACATTGCGCGCAAATTCCATCACCGCGCATTGCATTCCGAGGCATATGCCGAAAAACGGTATTTTATTTTCACGGGCATACTTTATCGCGGCAATTTTGCCTTCAATTCCGCGGTCACCGAATCCGCCCGGCACCAGGATGCCCTGCACCCCGGAAAGCAGCGCTGCCGGGCCTTTGATCTCGATGTCTTCGGATTCGATCATGCGAATGTTAACTTTGACATCGTTGGCGATTCCGCCATGTGTGAGTGCCTCGTAGATGCTTTTATACGAGTCTTGCAAGCTGATATATTTGCCTACCACGGCAATTTCAATTTCCCCGCCTTTGGGATGCAGCAGGGTTTCCACCATGGTTTCCCAGTCGCGGATCTTGATCCGGTTGACATGCAGGTTCAGCATTTCAAGACAGTATACATCCAGTTCCTGCCGTGCGAGTTCCAAAGGCACCTCGTAGATGGAGTGATCAACGTCTTTTTCCTCGATTACCAGTTTGCGGTCAACATTGCAGAACAGTGCCAGTTTATCCTTATGTTCATTCGACATATGCTGCTCGCAGCGGCAGATCAACATATCGGGAAAGATGCCGATACTGCGCAGCACCCCGACGCTCTGCTGGGAGGGTTTGGTCTTCATTTCCTTGGCAGCGCGGATATACGGCACCAGCGTGATGTGCATGAACAGCCCGTTATTGCGGCCGATCTCCTGCCGGAACTGGCGGATGGCCTCCAGAAACGGCAGGCTTTCGATATCCCCGACAGTACCGCCGATTTCAGTTATGACAATATCGACATCTTCATTGTCAAATGCCCGCAAGGCCTGTTTGATTTCGTCAGTGATGTGGGGAATTACCTGTACGGTTCTGCCGAGGTAGCCGCCTTCGCGTTCGCGGCGGATGACCGAACTGTAGATGCGTCCGGTGGTGTAATTGCTGGCGCGCGTGCACGGCACACCGGTAAAGCGTTCATAGTGGCCGAGATCAAGATCGGTTTCTGCGCCATCAACGGTCACATATACCTCACCGTGCTGATAGGGCGACATGGTGCCGGGGTCAACATTCAGATACGGATCAAGTTTTTGCAGTCTGACGCGGTAACCGCGCCGCTCCAACAGCAGTGCCACGGAGGCCGCGGTCAATCCCTTGCCGAGCGATGAAACCACCCCGCCGGTTACAAATATGTGTTTTGGCATTGTTCTCTCCCCGTTATAAATGTGTCATTCATCCAGATACTCCATCATCTTTCGCCATCTATTCCGGCACATTAAAGAGATTTTAGTGTATGAGTAAGTGTAAGAGTACGGAAAATATCATGTACCCCAGCCACATGCTCTTACACCTGCTTTTACAAGCATATCTCTCAATTTTTCCTGTTTTCATCCTGCTCAATTAAATATTTCTTTCAGTCTTATTCATAAACGGAAGCTCGCCTGAATATGTTTCCAGTGCTTTTTTGCAGCCGGTTTCACCCGGCTCAACCGGATATTCGCCGCTGAAACAAGCTTTGCAGAAATTCTGTTTGTCGGGAAACGGGCTGAGTAAACCATCAATGCTGATATAGCCAAGGCTGTCGGCGCCGAGAAAGGCGCAGATCGAGTCCACATCCTGGTTGCCGGCAATCAGTTCGTCGCGGGTCGGGAAATCGATTCCATAGAAACAGGGGTGTGCGGTGGGCGGGGAGGAGATGCGCACATGCACTTCGCGTGCTCCGGCTTCGCGCAGGCGCATAACCCGCCGCCGTGCGGTTGTGCCGCGCACAATCGAATCATCCACGACAATTACGCGTTTGCCTTGGACAACTTCATCCACAACCGCCAGTTTCAGATCAACCCCCTGGCTGCGTTGATCCTGTTCGGGCATGATAAATGTTCTTCCAATGTAGTGATTACGGATAAAGCCGAAATCGAGCGGGATGCCGCTGCGGCGTGAATAGCCCAATGCGGCGCTGTTGCCGCTGTCGGGGACGGCGACAACGATATCGGCGTCTACGGGATGTTCTTCAGCGAGCCGTGCGCCGTAAGCCATCCGCACCTGATGCACGTTCATGCCGAAAACATGGCTGTCGGGTCTGGCAAAATAAACCATTTCAAAGACGCACTGCGAGAGCGCCCCTGCGGCCTGTTCGGCAAAGGTGGAGCTGTGCAGCCCGGTGGCGTCGGCGACAACCAGTTCGCCGGGGTTGACATCGCGGATATACTCAGCTCCGACCTGTTTCAGTGCGCAGGTTTCACTGGCAAAGACCCACGCATCGCCGAGCTTACCGATCGAGAGCGGTCTGAAGCCGTTTGGATCGCGGCAGGCCATCACGCATTCACGGGTCATTATCAGAAAAGCAAAAGCGCCGCTTAACTCGCCCAGTGCGCGTGCAACACGCTGTGGGCGGTTGCGGTAGAGCGGGTCGGCCAGCAGGTGCACCAGCACCTCACTGTCGGTACTGGTCTGAAATATTGCGCCGGCTTCCTGATACATGCGGCGCAGCTTTGAAGCGTTCACCAGATTGCCGTTGTGTGCCACCGCCCATAATCCGTCCACACATTCAACCACCAGCGGCTGCACATTCTGAATGCGTGTACTGCCGGTGGTGGAGTAGCGGACATGCCCGATGCCCATATGCCCTTGCAGTTTCTTGGCGCTCACGTTTGCAAAGACCTCACTGACAAGTCCCTGGCCTTTTGACGAAGAGAGCTGCTTTCCGTCACTGACAACGATGCCGGCACCTTCCTGCCCGCGGTGCTGTAAAGAGAAAAGCCCCTGATAGATCAGGGGCATTGCCGGGTCAGCGCCATATACGCCGAACAGTCCGCATTCCTCAACCGGATGATCGCTGGTTAGCATTTTTTTGTTCATTTCTTCCCTTGCAAAAACCCGTTCACGTTACGGGCGGCAGTGATGCCGTCGGCAATTGCTCTGACGACTAATGATGCCCCTTGAGTCATGTCACCAGCCACAAACACACCGGCTTCGCTGGTCATATTGTCGGCATCACGCTTAATAAAGCCGCGCTGGTCAAGTTCGAGCCCCAGCTCGGCAACATACGCGTTCTTCCCAGGTCCGACAAATCCCATCGCCAGCAACACAAGCTGCGCATTGATAATCTTTTCCGAGCCCTTAACCGGTAAAGGCACGGGGCGGCCGCCGCCATCGGGGCTTTTCCATTCGACTTCTACGCAATGAACCTTCTGCACTTGCTTTCCTTCACCCTCAAAAGCGGTGGCCGTCATACTCCAGCGGCGTTCGCCGCCCTCTTTGTGGCTGCTTGATTCCCGCAGCATCAGCGGCCATTCCGGCCAGGGGGTTTCCGGTGCACGGGTTTCCGGCGGTTTGGGTAGAATCTCCATTTGGATGACACTGCGTGCGCCTTGGCGTAACGCGGTTCCAAGGCAGTCTGAGCCGGTATCACCGCCGCCGATCACCAGAACATCCTTGTCTTTGGCGGTGATGGTTTCCGCCGCGGGAATCTCGGCACCTTCGAGGCGGCGGTTCTGCTGCACCAGATAGCGCATGGCAAAATGAATTCCGCCAAGTTCGCTGCCGGGAATATCAAGTCCGCGCGGCTGACGTGCACCACCGGTCAGAATGACGGCATCAAAACGGCTGTGCAGAAAACGCGCCGACACGTCTTTGCCGACTTCCACCCCGGTTTCGAAACGTACCCCTTCTTCACGCATCAGGTTCACCCGCCGTTCAACAACCCATTTTTCGAGTTTGAAATTAGGGATGCCGTAGCGCAGGATCCCGCCCGGATGTTCAGCATTCTCATAGACAGTTACCTGATAACCCATCCGGTTAAGTTCATGTGCTGCACCCAGGCCGGCCGGACCCGAGCCGACAATCGCCACCTTTTCGTTGCGGCGCTTGACCGGCGGTCGCGGATGAATCAGCCCCAGTTCAAACCCCTTCTCGGCAATCATTAGTTCCGCCTGGCGGATGGTGACCGGGGAGCCGTTGATGCCGACCACGCATGAGCCTTCGCAGGGGGCGGGACATATTCTGCCGGTAAATTCAGGAAACGGGTTGGTTGTTTCCAGAATATCCAGCGCCTGCTGCCAGCGTCCGGCATACACATGGTCGTTGAATTCCGGAATAACATTCAGCAGCGGACATCCGCAGCCGTGGCAGAAGGGAATGCCGCAATCCATGCAGCGCGCGGTCTGGTTGTGAATTTCCTCGTCACTCAACTGCAATTCAACTGCGTTCCAGTCCTTGCGGCGCTCTTCCGCCGGCCGGTACCCGGGCTCCTTACGCGGAGTTTCCATAAAAGCTGTATCACGCTTACTCATCCGGCATCACCTGCCTCTCGGTTGCCTCGTCTTCCGGCATCAGTTGTCCCAGCGCCAGTTTGTATTCCATCGGAATTACCTTAATAAAATGTCCCAAACAATTTTCCCAGTTTTCGAGAATGGCGCGTGCGCGCGCACTCCCGGTATATTGCAGATGTTTTTCCAGCATGCCGCGCACTTCGGCTATGTCGGCGGCCGCGGTCAGCATCTCAAGATCGATCATTTCCAGGTTGCAGCAATCGTCGAACAGGCCGGTCTCGTCG
>PXDI01000280.1 GCA_003565095.1 PVC group bacterium
GGTAGCTTCAACATGGCGAACGCCAGTGGAGATTTTGCATTCTTCAGTGTTATTGGTATAATTAATACCGATTCAAAGCTGACGGGAAGTCTAGAAACATATAGTATGCAGGTACATGGAAAAAGCTTTGACCTTGGTTCAGTCCTCAATCAAATTATTGAAGGAAGACTGCTTGGCTCAGGATCTGGAGAAACCCCAATTACAGGTGCTCTGGGATCGTTTGTTTTTGATCACGGATCAGCATTGGTTGACGGTGGATTCGGTGCTAATCTTGAAATAATCGAACGAATAGAAGAGCCGGATCCCGATTCTGAGTACACCGCCATGGGCGGCGGAATGGACTGGGAATGGGGCATCTGGGAAACCGACGGGATCATTGACGGTGTTGACTTCAAGGCGCTAAATCCAATCTCCGGCACTGACTTCCAGGCAATTGCTGCCGGAACAATGTTGTACGATCTTTCCGGCGGCGGAGATGCAGCCGCAGTCATCGCCCATGGCGGGCTAAAGGAGCTGGTGCAGGGTTCGTGCTCACTGTTTGTTCAAGTCGGACAAGGAACAACTCCAAACTGGGATGGTTATTTCGGCATGAACAATGTCAACGGCGATTTTCTGAATTTCGAAGCCGGCGGAACCATCCAGCCTAACGGTCAAATGACCGGAACCCATTCTGTTTACAGCATGCAGGTGCACGGCACCCCGTTCGGTAGTGGATCGATCATTTCTGAAACAATATCCGGAACATTAGTCGGTCCCGGCTCCGGCGCAACACCAATCACCGGTGCGGTTGGATCATTCTTCTTTGATCATGGCACCGCCCAGGTCAACGGCGGCTTCGGTGCTGATCTGAGCGAATACTAAAACAGCGTCAACTGATCCAGCGGCGGGGCAGCCGCCGGTCGTGAACGGCGGCGGGCCAGTTTGGGCTGACCCTCTTCGCTGAATTCGCCCTCTTCCAGATTGGCGAGAATCTCCTTGGCGCGCCGGACAACCGGATCCGGCATACCCGCCAGCCGCGCCACTTGAATGCCGTAGCTCTTGTCAGCACCGCCCGCGACAATCTTACGCAAAAATATGATCGTATCGTCTTTCTCGCGTACCTGGACATTGCAATTCACAATCCCGTCCATTGTACGCGCCAAATCTGTCAGTTCATGATAATGCGTGGCAAACAGCGTCTTGGCCTTGACGGTTTTCTCGTTATGCAAATGCTCCGCCACCGCCCACGCAATGCTGATGCCGTCAAACGTGCTGGTACCGCGGCCGATTTCATCAAGCACAATCAGACTGCGCGGGGTGGCATTATTGAGAATATTGGCGGTTTCCTGCATTTCAACCATGAATGTACTGCGTCCGCGAGCCAGATCATCACTAGCTCCCACCCGCGTAAAGACCCGGTCAATCACGGGCACCAAAGCTTCAGCAGCAGGCACATACGAACCAATATGCGCCATGATGGCAATCAGTGCCACCTGACGGATATAGGTTGATTTGCCGGCCATATTCGGCCCGGTGATAATAGCAAGCTGACTGGTCGTGCAGTTGAGCAAAGTATCATTCGGCACAAAGCGTTCAGCATCGGCCATTTGTTCCACCACCGGATGCCGCCCGTCCCTGATGCGCAATTCATCGCCGCCATGAATCACCGGCCGCACATAATCCAGCATCAAGGCACGTTCCGCCAACGCGGCCAGCACATCCAGTTCCGCCGCCGCACGTGAGATCTCCTGCAGTCGGTCAATTTCCGCGGCAATGGCATCACGCACTTGCATAAAAAGCTCTGTCTCCATTGCCAGCGCCCGCTCGTGGGCACCGACTATCTTGGTTTCATACTCTTTAAGCTCCGGAGTGATATAACGCTCGGCATTCACCAGCGTCTGCTTACGAATGTATGCTTCAGGAACATTCTGCACTTGTCCCTTCGAGACCTCGATGTAATAGCCGAACACTTTGTTATGGCGCACTTTGATATTTTTGATGCCGGTTAGCTGCTGCTGCTGTGTCTGATATTCCGCCAGCCACTGGCGTCCGCTGGTCGCGGCGGCACGCAGCTCATCCAGCTCGGCATTAAATCCTTCGCGGATTATCCCGCCGTCCTTCAGCAGCGCCGGCGGTTCGTCAACAATCGTATCCGCGATCCTTTTAACCAGTTCCGGCATTTCATGCAGCCCGCCCATGACATTCCCCAACCGCCCGGCAACAGCATCCCCCATTATCACCCGTAAACCCGGCACGGCTTCCAGCGAACGGCGGATAGCGGCAACATCGCGCGGAGACCCTGAACCGCAGGCAATCCGCATCACAATCCGCTCAATATCACGCATCTCGCCCAGCACCTCGATCAGATCGCGCAAACGCATCCGGTCGGCCAGCAGTTCTGCCTCCGCATCCAGCCGCGCCTCTATTTGATTCTTATCCGCCAGCGGACGCAGCAGCCAGTCCCGCAAAAGACGCGCACCCATTGCGGTTCTGGTAACATCCAGCACTTTCAACAGACTGGGCCCCCCGTCACGGCCGCGTTGCGGCACCAAATCAAGATTAGCGCAGGTGGTTTCATCCAGCGCCATGTAATCACCGGCCTGCGTTACCCGCAATGCACGCACATGCCCGACCGTGTGATGCAGATCTTCACGCACATAATGCAGCATTCCGCCCGCGGCGCACACCAGCAGCGGCAGATCACGGCAGCCGAACCCATCCAGCGAATGCACATTGAAATGTCTTAGCAGCGTGTCATTAGCCGAATCAGCGCCAAAGATCCATTCATCCGCGGGGGTGATGGTCGCACCGCTGTCATTAATCAGGCGACGCAATTCGGATGTTTCCGCCAGATCGGCCGGCAGCACACATTCCGCCGCCCCCAGCCGCCGCAGACAATCGGCCAACGCCGCCGCGCCCCGCACCTGCTCGCCGGTAAACAGACCGGTTGAAAGATCCAGCCCCGCGACACCGTAGCTGTCCTTTTCCGCGGTTATCGCCACGAGAAAGTTATGGCGTGCGGCATCGAGAATATGCTCTTCGGTGACTGTCCCGTGTGTTACAACGCGCGTCACCTCACGCTTTACAATTCCCTTGCTGAGCGCGGGATCCTCCACCTGATCGCAAATGGCGACCTTAATCCCCTTACGGATCAGACGGGCCAGATACGTTTCCGCGGCATGATACGGTATCCCGCACATCGGCACACCGTTACGCCGGGTCAGCGCCACATCCAGCACCGGGGCCGCGCGCTTGGCATCCTCAAAAAACATCTCGTAAAAATCACCGAGACGAAAGAAAAGAATGACATTATCCGGCAGCGCGGCCTTGATCTGCCGGTATTGACGCATCATCGGAGTTTGCTGATCTTTCGACATTCGCTATCTTCCCACATTAATCTTCACCCACCGCCCGACGGCTTTGTGCCTCTCGGCCAAAACAATCTTTCCCACCAACCAAGCTCAACAGACGCTTCCCACCGCCCGACGGCCTTGTGCCTCTGGGCCAAAACAATCTTTCCCACCAACCAAGCTCA
>PXDI01000329.1 GCA_003565095.1 PVC group bacterium
CTCGGTGATGTGCATCCCATGGGTAATCCACATATCTATCTTGATCCGCAACGCATGGCAACCGCCGGCCACGCCCTGGCAACAAGACTGGCCCAGTTGAATGCTGATAAAGCGGATTATTTCAAAGCAAATGCCACGGCATTTGAGCAGAAAATCGCTGAACAGGTTCCGCAATGGCAAAAGCGGGCTAAAGGGGCGCCGGGAGTGATTCCCTATCACTCCGACCCGGACTACCTGCTGAATCTGCTGAATGTGCCGATACTCGGACATATTGAGCCGCTGCCGGGAATTCCGCCGACCGCCGCGCACTTAAGATCACTTGTCCGCAAGTACACCGGACAGAACGGAATGTTCTGGACAATGAACTTCCAGCCGGGTGCCCCGGCTGAACATCTGGCCCGTGAACTGAGCTGGAATGCGGTGCAACTGCCAAGTCAGGTGCCAATCGACGGAACCATCGAAGATTACATCAAGATGATTGATGCATGGGTTGATTCATTGAAGGATACTAAATAAGCTATGCCGGAGACACTGCTTAAACTGGATAATGTGGTGGCGGGCTACACGACCCCGGTCGTAGGGCCCGTCGCCTTCTCGCTCGCGCCAGGGGAAATTCTGGGTCTCGGCGGACATAACGGTGCCGGAAAATCGACCATCCTGCGTTCGATTACCGGCATGGCGCGGATCTTTGCCGGCACAATCACCCGCAGCGACGGCCTGACCATCAGCCATCAGTGGCAGCGACCGGAACTTCCGCCAGAACTGGCACTGATGGGTCGTGAGCTGTTCGCCCTGCTGGGGGCCGATCCGGACTCCGCACCCGCAATTATCCAGCCATTGCTTGAAAAACCGCTCTACCAATTCAGCGGCGGCCAGTTCCAACTGCTCCAAACCATGGCCTGTGTCTGCAGTCCGGCAAAACTGGTCTTAATGGATGAGCCCACCAACAATCTCGACGGCCGCGCGCTTGACGCGCTTTCAGAAATGCTGCACCGCCTTGAAAAATCCCGCGCAGTAATACTTGTAAGTCATGAAAAGGCCTTTCTTGAAAAACACTGCACCAGTATGCTGGAGGTGAGCCCATGAGTGAATTCCTGCTTTTTGATCCGCTGTTCCGTGTGCCGTTTTTTACCGGCCTGCTGCTGGCCGCCGCATTAAGTCTGATCGGCGCACTGTTGCGCATGCGCGATGAGTGGCTGGCGGCATTGGGCCTTTCGCAGATTGCGGCAGTCGGTGCGATTGCCGCCAATGTGCTGCATCTGCCAGTTTTGATCGGTGCATTCGCTGCCGCGGGTGCGGTAATGGTTTTGCGCGCCGCCCTGCCCCGCATCGGCAACAGTCATTACGGGCTGATGATCCTGCTCGGCTGGTCCGGCACCCTGTTGCTCGGTTCGTATATCGATCATGGACATGTTGTCGGTGAGCATCTGCTGCGCGGCCAGCTCTACTTTACCCACACCGGTCACTTGCTGGGAGCCGCGGTGCTGCTGGCATTCACACTGGGGTTCTTACCATGGCTTTCGCCGCGCCTGCTGACAGCCCGCTTTTTTCCGGATTACCATAAGGCCAACCAACTGCCGGTTATGCCCTACAGAATGGTTTTTGCGCTGCTGGTAATCGGTGCGGTGGTTACCGGAACGGTCTCTATCGGTGCATTCCCGGCCTTTGCCATGCTGTTTGTCCCGCCATGGGTCGGTTTTGTGCTGGTCAATGGCTGGACGCGCTCATTAATTGCATCAACCGCCGTCGGCTGCGCTGCTTATATCGCAGCATTTGTTGCGGCAATTATGCTTGATCTGCCGTTTGGACCGGTACTGACGGCCGTGCTGATACTCTGCGGCACGCTGCGTTTCGTAACCGCCCTGCGGCGCCGTAATTTCCAGGTCTCAGGCGATCAGTCCAAGGCAAATTACCTGCCGATCAAAGAATACCGTGCAGCGGAAAAACGTGCTCCTTGATCCATTCAATCTGTGCGTTAACCTGCCGGGCAACATCGGAGCGCATCCCGGCATCACTCAGCAGCACCCGGTCACGCAACCCGCCTGACCAGTCGGTATTCTCCAGCATCACCCCGCCCATGCCAATCATCAGGTCGGCCGACTGATCTTCTCCGCAAAGTATACTCCACATCAAACTCCAGCCACGTACGGTATTTTGGACGTTATAGCCCCCGCCGCCGGTGGCCAGTATCGGCTTCTCCAGCCGCATCAACCATTCAAGAATCCGCGCCGGGGCGTTATTGGTCAAATGTAAATGCGCCAGCGGGTCGCCCGCCAGAGAGTCCATCCCAAGCTCCACAATCAGAATATCAGCATCATACGCCTTTATCACCGGCAGTAACGCTTCCCTGAAAGCTTTTTCATAAATCTCATCATACGTACCGACCGGCAAAGGCAGATTTACGGTAAAACCCCTTCCTTTACCGGCGCCGATCTCACGCACATCCCCGGTCCCCGGAAACAGCGTATGTCCGCTTTCATGAATCGAAACCACCAGTACATCTTCACGCTCATAAAACGGCACCTGCACTCCGTCACAATGATGCACGTCCAGATCCACAAATGCCACCCGTTTACCATGTGCAGCCAGTTCCGTCGCGGCAAGCACGATGTCGTTAATGTAACAGAATCCAGCCGCAGCCCCGGCCGCTGCATGATGAAACCCCCCCGACGGGTTGAAGGCGACATCAGCTTTCCCATCCAGCATCAGCCGCGCAGCGGTCACGGTTCCGCCGGCCGCCAGACGACAGAAGTCATACATACCGTCAAATACCGGACAATCAGGTGTGCCAAGGCCCATATCCACAAACTCTGGACGAAACACGCCGGTCTGTGCCTGCTGCAGTGCTGCCAGATATTCCGCAGTGTGAAATTCAAGCAACTCCTTTTCACCAAGCGGTTGCGGGGCGATTTCAACAGTCTCTTTACCGTCCAGCAGCCCCATGCCAATAATCGTATGGCGTGTCTTACCGGCACGTCGTGTGTTAAAAGGACAGGCATCCGGATATCCGCCCGTATCAAGTTCAGATGTATGGATAAATGCTTTCATCCGGGTAAAATGCCTGAAAAACCGTGCTGAAACAAGCCGGAAAAAGCCTGTGCTAAAACCCCGCTACAATCCCGTTGCGCATTAATATTGATCCGTCCATACGATAAAGCGCCGCACGTGATTTACGGTAATGGATGGCTGCTTCTACTTCGGCAACTTGGGCCGCCAGCAAATCACGCTGGGCCTGTGCAACAAACAGCGCGGTTGATTGTCCGGCCGCATATTTAACATTTTCCGCCCGCAACTTCTCCTCCTGCAACTCACGTGTCGCAGCCGTTGCCGTCACCTGCTGCCGGGCACGGTTGACTTCCAGCCAGGCGGTATGAACATCCTCCCGTACCAGATCCTCTACATTACGTAGACTTTCTTCAATCTGCTCACGCGCCCATTCAGCCCGCTGCTGGCGCGCACGGGCCTCCCGGTTGCCAACCGGCAGCTCCCAGCCAACCCCCACCGCAACATCATA
>PXDI01000340.1 GCA_003565095.1 PVC group bacterium
TGAGTCAGGAATTACATCACAAACGGTGGCTGCGCGGCGGATTTCCCCGCTCACTACTTGCAGAGACGGATTCCGACAGCCTGATCTGGCGCAAGCAGTTTATCAGTACTTTTCTTGAACGGGATCTTGGTGTTATGGGGTTTGGTATTGCACCGCAGTCGATCGGGCGTTTCTGGACTATGGTTTCACACTATCACGGTCAGATATGGAACGCCAGTGAGATTGCCGGCTCAATGGGGGTTTCGGCACAAACCGCCCGTAATTATCTGGATGTACTGGAGCAGACCTTTATGGTGCGGCGGTTGCAACCGTGGTACACAAATGTTGGTAAACGAGTAGTAAAGTCGCCCAAGATATATTTTCGGGACAGCGGTTTGTTTCATGCTTTGCAGGGAATAGGCAGGAATTCGGATCTGCTATCGCATCCCAAGCTGGGTGCCTCATGGGAAGGCTTTGTTCTTGAGCAGGTTCTGCATGGATTTAGTGACGAAGATGCATATTTCTATGCAGTTCACAGTGGCAGCGAACTGGATGTCTACTTACCACAAAGGAACCTTGGAATAGAGATCAAGCGTATCGACGCACCCCGTCTCAACCGCTCCATGCAGATAGCCATAGAAGATCTAAAGCTTGAGCAATTGATTGTTGTTTATCCCGGAAAACACGGCTACCCGCTGGGGGATAAGGTTAAGGCGGTTCCTCTTGATGATATAATTACGGTGGGGAATAAAGATGAAAACTGAATGCCCGCTTACTGCCAATAGGGACAGACAACTTATTGGCCAGAAAACCTGGGTTTTGGTGGCGAAATAACGCTTTGCGGGGGGCTCAACTGTCACTTTGTACAAAAATGTACACAAAATGGATGACAACGATAGTTTGTCTGTCCCCTGTTTCCCTGTTTTGCTTTGAACACTCGGGACGGGATGGTGAATAGATGGTCCGGTTTGACGTCCGGCGGGCAAATAAGCTGTCTGTCCCTGATGCGGATATGAACAGAAAATCACAGTTGCAGGAAGGGCAGGGTTGCAAGGGGACAATCATTCCCGCCAGTATTCGGGGCGGTCCATTGTGGCGGCGCATTTTACGGTAACGGCGGGGCTGTCGGGCGGGGCGCCGGAAAGGGCGGTAACCATCCAGGCGTCTTCGTTTTTGGCTTCAATCGGGTAGGGCGCGGCAAAGCCCCGTTTTCCGGCCGGCATAAAGCCGAAGACAGGATAATAGTCGGGATGTCCCAGCACAAATAACAGCTCAACTCCTGATTCTGTCAGCACCAGCATGCCGTGTTTTACCAATGCTTTGCCGACGCCCCGCCGCTGATAGTCCGGCAGAACCCCGAGCGGAGCCAGAATGGATGCACGGCGATTTATCTCCGGCTCAAAACGCGCCGCGGTGAACAGAATGTGCCCGATCGCTTTTTCTCCATCAAACGCCACAAGCGACACAACCGGTTGCGCCGTCGGATCCGCCAGCAGATCCGCCGTCAATCCGGCCACATCCTCTTCCATAAATGCCGCCCGGTGAATCGCCATGATTTCCGACAGTTCACCCTCTTCCGCATACCGGACTGTTAATTCCATCGTAATCGTCTCCTGTAATCATCTGTTGCAGCCGCCAACCGTTTGTCAGACTTTAAATAGGTGGCGGCGGCCGGACCGCTTTCGGGATCATGGCCATTAAAACCGTAACGGGAAGCAGGCAGCATATAATTGCGGGACTGTAACTCCCGGCATAGCGTAGAGACAAGGCAAAAAAGGCTGGACCGATCGCGCTGAAAAGCACATTGATCGTCATATGGAAGCCGCTGATCTCTCCCAAATGCTTGCTGCCGAAATAGCGTGGCCAGGTAACCCCCAGCAGCACCCCGAACATCGCCGAGGACAGCCCGTTGCCGAGCACGATCAGCCCGAAGGTGAGCTGTGGCGTATTTATCAGCAGGCCGGTCATGGAAATAGCCATGCCGGTCAATTGAACCGTCAGCAGACGATTCAGCCGCACGTGGTCACTGATCCACCCCGCGGCCAGCCCGACCGTTACGGAGATCAGCGCCGACGGGAAAAAGACCCGGTAGGCCGCCGCTGAATCAAACCCCACCCGTGCCATTATCGATTCGATGTGAAACGCAAATGCGGTCCCGTATAACGCCTGCATCGACAGCGCCATAGTGAAAATCCAGTAAGGCCATGTCCTGATAGCTTGCCGCAGCGTAAAATCGTGCCCCGGCTTGTGCGGCGGATCCCCCGGACGGCCGGTATAGCCGCCATCCGGTTGCAATCCGCATGACTCCGGATTGTCGCGGTAAAACACCAGTACAAACGCAACAAAGAAGACCGCCGACAGCAGCCCGAGTATTTGCCATGCAACCTGCCATGAAAAGACACCGATCATCGAATTGAATACCCGCGGCGAAAAGGAAAATCCCAGTCCGATAAAGATCCCCATGATGCCGTTGGCCAACCCGCGGCGATGCACAAACCATTTCATCACCATATTA
The DNA here is from genome assembly GCA_003565095.1 of PVC group bacterium. GTDB lineage: Bacteria > Verrucomicrobiota > Kiritimatiellia > UBA8416 > PXDI01 > PXDI01. The sequence continues at coordinate 2,495 of PXDI01000340.1, forward strand.
CGCGACACAATTGTCAGCATACCCTGACCGGAAAAACGCAGCAGCAAAAACGCCGGAACCAGAAATGCAAACAGGATCACGCCTTGTGAAAGCTGCGGCGCGGATTTTGTCATAAATGCGGCAATCGTCTCTACCCGGCTTAGCATGATTAATGTCAGGCCCATGACTAATGCTGCCAGTGAGGCGCTTTTGCGGGCGCCAATCAGATCGTATAAACGCCCGGCGTAAGTCAGCAGCAACGCGCTTAGCATCGTGCCGACCCCATAGGCGAGACTCACCGCAGTGCGGTCAAGACCGGTCCCGGTCATCAATGGCTCCACAAACGCGGCAACCCCGATTGTCTGACCCGGTGCAGAAACAATTACTCCCAGTGTGCCCGCCAGAAGAATAAACCAGCCGTAAAAAAACGGACAGCGCACCGGCGCAAACGGAATGTTGGGAAACCGGCTCTTGAGTCTGGTTCGTCCCGCGGCCGGCTTGTGGGTGTCTGCGTCTGGTAGTGTTGGCATACGTCTTCGATTCATCCTCCTCAGAACCGCCAGCGCAAAGCTGCGTTCACATGATGGAAAAGGGCAAAGGTGTAAACAGTATCATTATCCGCCCCGCCTTCAAGGATGCGGTATCCCAGTCCGGCTTGCAGCCGCTCATTTATCCGGTATTCAACTCCCGCCAGAATATCAAGTGCCCGCCCCTGCGGAGAGGCCAGCGCATCGCCATCCAGCAGCAGCGTCCAGTCGGGATGCAGCCGGTACATTAAACAGAAATGAACCAACGGCACAAACCCCAGATCATCGTTGCTGTCGGATTGTTCCGCCGATTCCAGCTTAATGCGCGCATCACGGACAAAAAGGGTTCCGCCCAGTTCGGCACTGAAGCGCGCGGTTTCCTTGACGAGATAACGGTAGGTGAAGCGGTAGTTGTTGAAACGGTAATACGCCTTGATTGGCGTATCCGCCGGGAAGACGGTATCCGCAAACCGGGTATCA
>PXDI01000173.1 GCA_003565095.1 PVC group bacterium
AGGTAGAACTGGCCAATAGCCTTGGTTCAAGCCAGTCGCGAGTCGCGAAAATGGAAGCTGGGGATCCAAGCGTCTCAGTCGACCTGCTCGTCCGCTCACTGCTTGCACTAGGGGCCGACAAACACGATATCGCCAAAATCATCGCGGCCAGGTAGACCAGCAATTCGAAGAACAGCTTCTCCAAGCCCTTACCCAACAGGATCTCCTTCAGAGACAAAATGCGCCAAAACCAATCCAGCGAACTCGACGGCGAGCTATCTGTCCGGGCGCACGGGAACCCAGATAGTGCGAGCGATGAATCTGATAGCGCGGATATCGGCCCAAATCAACGGCCTTATTACCCCGTTCTCCCAACAGGGAACAGCGGTGTCCTTAATTGATGACAATGATCTTCCATAGAGGATATCGCACCTCTAACGCCGAAGCTCACGGGCATTTGAGAAGCGCAGCGTAGCAAATGTCCCGTCCAGCGCCTTGTTATACCCCGCTTGCACTTTTCTTGGAATTTGCGAATGTCATTAATGCGCTTACCGCCTCCTCAATCAACGGCATTTTCTTGCCCTCTTTCAAAAGCAACTCTGACGTTGCAGATACCAATACAGGATTCTTCCTCTTTACTCCTGATTGAAGTTTGTACTTATCCCTAGCCTCCTGCTCACATTTGTCCCACTCGGCCTCGCCAACTTGCTGCCGTATCTCGTCGAGTATTCTTCTTCGCCACATCACGTAGTTGGTGGCGATTAGGTTTTTATCTTGTAGAGGCGCCTCGTCTGAACCCAGAAGCCTCAGTAAGCAACCATTGTCGCGCTTCTGCTGATCATCCGCCCTATCCGTCGCCTTGTCGCAATCGCCGTCAAATACGACGAATGGTTTCAGGCCCAGCCTATTCGCAATAGCAAGCGGACGGCTCATGTTCGTTTTTCCAATGCATGGAATGAAATGACACCCTAATCGACGGAACTCGCTCCATAGGTCCGCGTTATGCATGAAAGTGCTCAAGAACGCGATATCTTCTGGCCCCTCGACCAAAACTGGGACTTTGCAAAAGAACAGCTCAGTTTGAGACGGCTGCATAATCTGTTGGACCGAAGCCATAAGTTCGCTCGGTTCTTGAGGGGCATCGCCAAGCGCTTTAGCCAAATCGGTGCATAATTGTTCGTAAGTGACCTGCCGAATGCTGCTCCGGCACGAACCCGAATCCATTGTAACAAGCCGTATGTTTTCGTAGCCCTTGCTACTTACGAAATACGGACTGTGGGTAGTTGCAACGACTTGCGTGTCGGAGAAGGATAACGATTCCAATAGGGACGCCAAGTGCTTTGCCTGTGGCGGATGTTGGTATAGCTCGGGCTCCTCAAAACCTAGGAGCAAAGTTGGCCTTTCAGATTCCTCAAGATCCGCTAGGACCTGAAGCATTGAAACCAAAAACGATCTTTGGAGCCCGTGACCGGCTCGGACGATTTCACCCAAGAAGTCGCCTTCACCGACTTTGGCCCGGGCGAACGGATCGGTAACAGACACAGATTTTTGATCATCGAAATGCCAATTTAGCTCTACACGGGCGCCGGGATGCGCCCAGCTCTGTAGTTGCGCTTGAATTTTTTCTGCGATTTTATCCAGGACCGAATTTTGAGCATCAATGAGTTGGCGGTACTGTTCGGTGGCGCTGACTCTCAGCTTCTCGAGCGGTTCTGAGAAATCCACCTCGGAACGAATCGAGCGCTGCAAAAGGCTGCCAAGTGCGGTGTTCTTCTGCTCGTCTTGTTCGTCCGTGGGGTCTTTTACAGCAGGTAGGTACACCCACTGGATGTACTTCCCCAGTAGATTGGAGCCCTTGCTCCAGCCGTAGAACTGGTTGCCACTCTCGACTTCCTCACACAACGAAGGATTCGCCTCTTCGTATTCCCTCAGCGCATCTTGCATCGCAGCCATAGTCGATGCGGCCGGCAAATCCGGGTGTTTTTCTCGAAGCGCATTGAAAATTTCCTTCAGCTCGGCAGCCTTCGCCTTGTTCTCAACTGCCTCAAAATATGGGGCAAAATCGAGCATTACCCTCCGGATTCCGACTTGTTTGACTTCTGCTCTTGAGGTTGCACTATCCCAGATCGCCTTAGCAGTTACCGCGAGTTCGTTTTGCCTCACGTAGGCTCTCAAGTCATGTTTGGCTTTATCGCTGAGATCATCGAAAACGCAGGTGATCTCGACTGGCTTTGAAGTGTCCTTCAGGTGGAAATCTTCATCCTGAAGGTTAATGACGTCGGATGGAGCGTTGGTGTTCCGAAAGAAAACGTTGAGCGCCATCAAGATCGTGGACTTTCCTGAGCCGTTCGCCCCAACGAGGCATGAGTAGGCATCTAACGCAACCTCCTCTTCCTTGAAGCACCGGAAGTTCCGAATTCGAAGTTTGGCTAAACGCATGGGCTTTCTCCGCAAGGGGTATAACGTTTGGGTTAACCGGCCCCGCCACCGAACTTGCCCGGCTTTGCCGGCCCGGAGCTTTCCGGGGTCCGGTTGAACCCTTTGTTAGGAATATGCTTAACGGGTTGATGCATTGTTCCATGCCTTGAGGGAGTATCTTTCGAGGTCCTTAGAAATCTCCCACGTGACCATCATCGGGACTTCAATCTTTTCTCCATGATGCCCCTCAGACTTGAAATCTTTCCCTTTGTAGCGATGGTCAATTGACTTTGAAGCAAAATACGCTCCATTGTGGTGAGCTATGGCATTTCGCAAATAGTAAAATAGGTCAATGTCTTTCTTCTCCCTCTTCCCAAATTGAAATTTATTGTTTTTATAGTCGAGGCTGATTAGGTTGGAATCTTGGGTGTAGTTCCCCTTAGTTAGCGACTTGATTATTTGCTCAAACACATTCCACGAGGAAAAGAACAAATTGGTGTCCATATCCTCTCGGAAATTCAGAAGAACCTCCTCATTCCCTCTTCTAAGTGCCTTGTAGAAGACCGGATCTGGTAGTAGGTTCTCAACCTCAGAAATCGCCGCTTCTGGGATCTTCGAGGGCTCAATGCTCTTCCCGGCATCATTCGAGAAAGAGGTAAGGAAAACCAACTTCGTAAGGTAGGTGCATCTAATGCTCTCGAAGTATCCCAGCACCATTGGCTCATCTAAATCTGTGACCTTTTCGAGCTCCATTTTTCTAGATCTCTCCAAATTCCTAACTAGTAAATCTTGAGCATTCGGTTACGGTAACGAATACCGGAGCAATTCGCTTGATAGCGCGCAGCTCGCATCGGCCAGCGACCGGCAAGGCATCGAAAGCCCGAGTACTTATCGATATTGCAGACCGGAGATACCGAGCGCTTTCGCTGGATAGCATATGGCCGGGAAACCCAATGCGCCGGAGATCCAGCCCGTGGGCAAAATCGAATGGTTGTTCCGACAGTAGCGGCAGCGCAACGAACGGGCCACCGCCGATCACTGGACTCGCTGCCGGAAATTTCTTCCTGATGG
>PXDI01000389.1 GCA_003565095.1 PVC group bacterium
TGAGCTGGCTGACACTTAGGCCCACTTTGCGCGCAACAGACGAAGTGTTAAAAGGATGACTGATTATATGCGTCTCTATCATATCCAACGCCAGTAATACCCGTTCGTCAGGCATGACATGTGCAACCGGCTGCACATCGTGCCTTTTCAATAAACCCAACACCACATTCATCCATTCCGCCAATATGACCTCTCCGCGAAAAAAAACAGCGGCAGACATGCGCGTCGAGCTGCGTATAATCCCTTGATTGGCCGGGTCATTTTCTAAATGCTGTTTCGAAAATGCCAGCAGTCGCCGGGCCGTGGATTTCAGTTTGGGAAATTCCCGGTCGGATAGCTTTAGCGGCAGACCCTGTTCCAACAAGTTCCGGCCATCGGGCCAGCGCGCCCGCCAGCAGACTGATAAAATCCGCGCATCCCTTGAAAACTCTTGATCGCGCTGCCCCGCCGGCAAAAACACCCAGCTTCCCGGAGCGGCTTCAACTTGTCTGCCGTCCGCCATACGCACGACCACACGGCCGGACTCTATCAGCCAGGCACTTAAATCAGGGTTATTTCTTGTGCCGTATGCCTGCGGCGGAATCACATCTTCGTAGATCCACATCAGGCAAAGATTTAACGTTGCCCATTCCCCCTGACGCAACCAGGGATTGTCTGCTTTTGCCCTTTCCATGACAGTTATCGTCCATTATACAAGCGCCCTTGTCAAGCCCGATGCGTCAAATCGTGTAACTATTGAGCAAAACAGTGTAGTGATTGAATTTGGTTTTCTTCCTGATATGAGGTATATTAATAGTGTAATCAGCAAGAAAACCGGATGGATGTGGATTATGCATAGAGCCAAGATACTATTTAGAAGAATTTGTATAGCGGGATGTTTTCTGCTTTTGATGTCTTTGCCGTTGTTATTGCGGGCTGAGATCATCGTTGACGATAACGAAGGCAACAATTGGAACCCGGAGGTATCGCATACCGGTACCTGGGGGTACCGGACCGAGGATGATCATGCTGGATCCTATCTTGGTCTCGGGTCGCATTTCGCCTCCGGCGGCGATGACACCGCCACCTATCCGGCAACACTGCCGGTAGGTGGTGCCTGGTCCGTCGAGGTATGGGTGGGAGACACCCTGCAATCGACGCCGTCAATCGAATTCACGGTAGCCGGCGACACAAAGACTGTCGTGCTGGATCAGCGCGTAACGGGCAGTACTGCTCAATTCATCTCGATTGGTTACTACATGATGGATGCCGGCAACAATACGCTCACGCTTACCTCCGGCCCCGCCAACACCCGTACCGACGCAATGCGCTGGGCGCAGCTTGGAACCGATACCCCGGCCCCCGTTGTGATTGACAGCGGCTCGCGCGGGATTCAAGGCTTCTACACCGAAACCGGCAGCGGATGGATATCTTCCACCCACGGATCCGGCGGTCTTCTTTACGGGTCGGGTCAGCGTCTCAGCAATGTGACAGATGATATCGCAACCTTCACGGCACCGCTTGCTCGTGCAAATTACCGGGTTGAGCTGACATATAGGCCTCATACCAGCGATCGTGCCACTAATGCGTTGGTACGCGTAACCGATGCCGACGGCAACACCACCGACTTTCGGGTTGATAATGAAACAGCTCCGGCGGATGCTGCCGGGCATGGTGTGGACTGGGAATATCTTGGAACACACGTGATGGATACATCGGCCAAGGTCGAGGTGATTGTGACCGCTGACGCCAGTGGATATGTAATTGCCGGCGGAGTGCGTTTTGTTTTTGATTCACTCGACACTGCTGCGCCAACAGTCTCTCAGTACACCCCTGCACCCGGCGCAACCGAAGTGTTGATTGCACAAGATCTGGAGCTGGTCTTTGACAAGCCCGTTCAAAAACATGACGTGGCCGAAGAAAAATATATCATCCTGACGGACTTGTCCAATGACACAGATAATCGCAGTATCGATGTCTCCACCGCGGCGGTCAGCATTGATGGCAACATCGTCGCTATCGAACTTGCCGACCTTGAACCGGATACAGAGTATTCGGTGAGAATAGCAGATGGAGCCATAAAGGATAAAGTGTTCCCGCCGAATAACTATGCCGGTATTGATGATGATGAGACGTGGAGCTTTACCTCCGCCCCGCTTGACGAAGATCCGCTGACTGTTGTCAGTTTTTCTCCGGCACCCGATGCCACAGAGGTTGATCCTGCGGCCGATTTCGTAATTGAATTTGATAAGGCGGCAGCAAAGAACACCGGTGACATTACCATCGAGGACGTAAGTCACGCCGGTCACGACACACGCACCGTGTCGTTGGCCGATGTCAGTATCGACGTTGAATTTGCCACCATTACCCCGGACTCCGCCCTGCGCCCCAACCGTACCTACGCGGTGCTGATTCCGGCCACCTCCTTTACAGATCTGTTCGATAATCCATATGCGGGCATTGACGACAACACTACATGGCGTTTTGATACGGAGACCGACACCACTCCACCCGCGGTGCTTGCCTACAGCCCGGCGCAGGACGCAACCGATGTTAGTCTGCCCACCGCGCTTTCTCTGACTTTCGATGAACGCATTGAGGCCGGTTCGGGCAATATCACTATCAAGAATCTGACCGATGCAACCAGTAATACCATTTCGCTGCCGGATGCCGGCGTTACATTCAGTGACTCAACTATGACCATCAGCGTCGCAGCCGCCGACCTGGTTGTTGGCAAGCTCTATGCGGTGCAAATCGAAGAAGGCGCGATTGTTGACTTTGGCGGTAACGATTTCCCCGGTATAACAGACGACGTCACCTGGTCATTTGACACCGACATCACTCCGCCGTCCGCCCTGACTTTCACGCCGGAAAAAGGCGCTGTGGCGGTGCATCCGGCGCTTTTTCTGTCTATCAGCTTCGATGAACCAGTGCAGTCGGGTGCCGGCAACATTTCCGTTATTGCCGATGATGCTTCGGATACGCACACTGTTGACGTAAACAGTCCCGCTCCGGATACTGTTACGATTGATGGTACGAACGTTATTGTTACACTCGATTCCCCACTGCAACCCAACACGCGTTATTCAGTGTTTATCGACAACGGTGTGCTTGAAGATCTGGTTGGTAACCCCTATGCAGGCATCAGTACTGCCGGAGGCTGGAGTTTTGATACCGACGAGGAGTCGCTCATTGCGGTCGACTTTGACGGAACATCCCCGCAGACGCAAAGCGGTTACTCATCTTTTTCCGCCGCCTCGGCCGCTTCACGTACCGAAACGATTGCCGGTCACGATGTAGAGCTTTTTGTTTCCTCCGGTTCCTTTGATTTTCGTGACCGCGGTCAGGTCGGCGACCCGCCCCACCCGCTCAGCAATTTAATTAGGGACTTTGCTTTCGGTAACGACGACGGCGTTCAGTTGCGGATCGGCGCGACATCTCCGCTGCCGGCCGGACTGTACCGCTTTAAAGGCTATCATTACGACA
>PXDI01000387.1 GCA_003565095.1 PVC group bacterium
ATCGCTCTTCCGCAGGAAAGCTCTTGCTGATTTCGAAGATCTCCCTAACGCCTAACGCCTAATCCCTAACGCCTAATCCCTAACCCCTTCCATCATAGTAATGCGATGTTTTGCCGCATCCAGATTCTTTAATTCTTCGACTTCTTCGTTTGTGAGAAAGCGCGGTTTGCCGGCGATGAGGGCGGCGAGCATTGATTTGGCGGCGTCTTCGACGACCACACAGCGATAGTACGCCTGTTTCATGGTACAGCCGATGGCCAGAATGCCATGGTTCTCCATAAAGAGCGTATCGCAGGTTTTCATTTGCTGTGCCACAGCTTCCGCCAGCCGGTCGGTAGTCGGGGTGATATACGGCAGGTTGGCGGTGCGTCCCAGATCGCAGACAAATTCTGCGAACATGGGTTTAATTTCCGCGCCGGAACTGATGATGCCGCTGGCCCAGGGACTGTGGGTGTGGAAAATGGCGCGTATATCCGGTCGTTCTCGATAGGTGAACAGGTGCATATTGACTTCAGATGTGGGGCGGTGCGGACCGGAAATCTGCTTTCCGTCATCAAGCTTGATGCCGCACAGGTCATCGGGGGTCATGTCATCCATTGCCAATCCGCTGGGTTTCAACCAGATTAGTCCGTCTTCCCGTGCGCTGATGTTGCCGCCGGCTCCAGCAACCAGTCCGGCATTGGCGATTTTTACTCCGTATTCAACCAGTTCGGCGGCGGTTTTGCTCATATCTCTCCTGTGTTTTTCCCCAATGTGGCACAGACATTCTTGTCTGTGGTTCATTAAAGCGATCCGCGTGTATGATTAACTGAAAGAGTTCGGATAAGATTCTGCTCAACACCCAAGTAAATTAACACGCATATCTCTCAATCTCATCCGTTTTGACCCAATTTCTTGACTTCACCCAAATTTAGCGTTTCAGCAGCACTTCCTGTTCGTAGCGCATGACCGCATTGATCCATTCCGCTCCTGCCGGTACGCCGTTTCTTTCACAAAATTCTTCCCAGACTGCAATCCACGGCATAGTTTTGCATTCCTCCAGCAGCGCCAGGCGCTCAGTGAAGCGGCCTTGCTGCTCGAAATCACGCAATCTGACCGCCGGTGCCAGCAGGGCTTGCAGTAAAGCTTTTTGCATATTGCGCATTCCGATTACCCATGCTGCCACGCGGTTGATACTGGCATCAAAAAAGTCGAGGCCGATATGAACCCGTCCGATGAAGCCGCCCCAGACAATTTCGCGCGCGAGCGCGATCAGCGGGTCATCGAGGGTTATCACATGGTCGCTATCCCAGCGCACACCCCGGCTGACATGCAGCAGTACTTCATCAATAAAGCACAACACCGCTGACAGTTTGTCTTCGATGGTTTCAGTGGGGTGAAAATGCCCGCTGTCGAGGCAAAGCAGCTTGTTGTTGCGGACGGCATAACCAAGATAAAACTCGTGAGAGCCGACAACATAACTCTCGGTACCGATTCCAAACAGCTTGCTTTCCACGGAATCGAGCATCAGTGCCGGATCGATCTCACGCGCGAATATTTCATCCAGCGATTCCTCAAGAATCAGGCGTGGTGTTTTGCGGTCGGCGGGAATATCTTTATAGCCGTCGGGAATCCAGACATTACAGACGCAGGCTTTTCCGAGTGTTTCGCCAAAATGGCGGGCAATGTTGCGGCATGCGCTGGCGTGTTCGATCCAGAAGCGTCTGACCGCCGGATCGCGATGTGCCAGAGTGAAGCCATCGGCCGCCTTGGGGTGGGCGAAAAAGGTGGGGTTGAAGTCGATGCCGATTTTTTGTTCAGCGGCCCATCCGGCCCATCCTTTGAAATGTTCGAAGCTCAATTCATTACGATCAACCTTGTTGCCGCCGGTTTCGGCATAGATGGCATGCAGGTTTACCCGGTGTTTGCCGGGAATGAGTTTGAATGCAGTTTCCATGTCGGTGCGCAGTTCATCAGCATTGCGGGCTTTTCCGGGATATCCGCCGGTGGCCATGATGCCGCCGTCGGTCAGCGATCCACTGTTTTCAAAACCGCTGACATCGTCTCCCTGCCAGCAATGCATTGAAACAGGAATGCCGGCGAGAGTATTAATGGCTTCTTCGGTACTAATGCCGATGGAGGCATAGCGTTGTTGTGCGGCGGAATAATCACAGTTGTTCATTGAGTGCCCTTTATTTTGTCATGAAACCAGTCGAGTGCTTTTTCCGGTCCGGAATCCTCCAGCATGTTTGCGGTTGACTGGTTGAGCGGCGGCAGTGCGCCGACAGCGGCAAAGAAGCGGTTGCGATCTTCAAGAGAGGGATATTCTGTGCCGGCGGCTTCATCAAGATACCCGAACCCGGCATAGCGGGCCAGCAAAGTATGTCCAATCATTACCTGGGCACCTTCCATGAACAGCGCGCGCCATTCCTTGAGCACCGGTCCATTGATATCATCATGGAAGGGTAATCCGTCTTTGTTCATTTCCGTGCCGATATTGACGGGCATGGCACGCTTGGCGGCGGCGTTTACCATTGCGGCAAGATGGGCGCGTTTGACATCTGCCTGTTCGGGATCTTTAATATTCCAATTACGGTCTGGAATAATATTCAGTCCAGCACACCCCTTGGCGGCGAGGCAGTCCAGCAGGGCGTCGGGATTGCTCTCTCCTTCGGATGTGCCGTCCAGCCATGTGACCAGCGGGATGGCTTGGCAGTCGCGCACCCATGCAACAAATTTATCGACCACCGGAAAAGTATCGGGCGAGGGCTGCTCATAGCCGGGGCCGCCGCGTTTTGCCAGGCGTGAGCGCAGTGCTTCCTCCAGCGCGGGGATGTTGTTCAGCACGGCCTCCGCCTGCGGTGCGGTTAAATTCAGCAGCTCTGCCAGATATTTTGCACGGGTTTCCTGCGCCGGAAACAGATTCTCAATTTTATTGCGATAGGCGGTGATAATATGTCTTTCGGTGGCGCCGTCGGCCGGCGTGAGCGGACTGACGGCGCTGTCATAATCGACGGCGATATCCGGCAGGGCCGCGTTAATTCTGTTCACCAGTGCTGTGTTACGCTCGCGGGCGCGCTGCTTAAGTGCTTGCAGCTCTATGCCGGCCGGGGTGGCTGCCGCGGGCAGACGCGGGAAGGCGCCGCCCATGATATAAGTGACTCCCGGTTCGCCGGGCGAGCTGATGTCTACCTGCGCATATTCCGGAAAATATGCCCTGGTTTCAAGATGGGCGGCAGTGCGCAGGCCGAGCAGTCTTCCGGCTGCAAAGAACTCCTCCAATCCGTCCAGCACGTCAAAATCGCAGATTGCGGCGGCATACAGTCCCTGGCGCCGGCATTCATAGGCCAGATGTGCCGGCGACCAGCCGTTGGCATTGTATGAAAAGAAAGTGTGCAAGTGCAGATTAATCGGCCCATTATCCGAGGCAGGGAATTTTTCTGCGGCGGCAATTGTGGCCAAAATGTTGAGGCGCTTCGATTGATCGAATGAATCCAGCGTTGTTGTTTGATTATTCATGTCGGCATTATTGCAAAGCCTTTCCGCATGTCGAGTCCAAACTTGATTTCTGTTCGGTGTTAGCGCTTGCCAGCGGCGGGTCTATCGGGTAATTTCCTACTTTCGTTAATGATTGATGTTTGTGGAGTTTTTATGTCAGAGGATTTGTATTTAGTCACCGGTGCGACGGGGTTTGTCGGTTCATTTGTTGTTGATGAGGTGCTGGCGAACGGCGGACGGGTGCGTGCGCTGGTGCGGCGTTCCGCGCAGGCGGAGGCGCTTGAAGCCCGCGGCATTGAGGTGGTGACCGGGGATTTGCGCGATGAGGATGTGCTGCGTAAGGCGGTTGCCGGCGTAAAGGGCATTTATCATATCGCCGCAATGTTTCGCGAGGCCAACCAGCCCGACCGGGCTTATTATGAAGTAAACGCCGATGTTCCCCGCCGCTTACTGCAAGCCGCGGCGCAAGCCGGTGTCGAGCGGGTTGTGCATTGCTCAACAGTCGGTGTGCTGGGCGATGTCAAGGAGGTTCCGGCCAACGAGGAAACTTCTTTTAATCCGGGCGATGTCTATCAGCGCAGCAAGCTCGAAGGTGAAAAGGCCGTGCTTGAGATCTTCCGTTCGGGGACGATTTCGGGTTGTGTGATCCGTCCGGCAATGATTTACGGTCCGTCGGACACGCGTAATTTGAAAATGTTCTGGATGGTGGCGCGCGGCCGGTTCTTTTATGTCGGCCGTGGTGAAGGGCTGGTGCATTTTATTGATGTACGTGATCTGGCGCGGGCATTCCGGCTGGCAATGGAAAACACTGCGCAAAACGGTGAGGTTTTCATTATAGCCGGTCAGCGTTACATGAAGCTGCGTGAGATGGCGGAGATGATTGCGCGTGAGACCGGTGTACGCCCGCCGTGGCTGTGTGTGCCGGTGAAACCGATGCAATGGCTGGGATCATGCTGTGAGGCAATCTGCCGCCCGTTGCGGATTCAGCCGCCGATATACCGTCGCCGGGTGGATTTCTTCACCAAAAACCGTGCGTTTGACAGCAGCAAAGCGCAACGGTTGCTGGGGTTTGAGCCGGCACAGAGTCCGGAACAGGAAGTGGCTGATATTGTGGCGGACTATCGTGCGCGCAAGTGGATTTGAAAGCTAGCGCGGTTTTCAAAAGTTTTGTCACAATAGAACAGCCATTCTTCTGTCCGTGGGAATCAAACATCCCTCCAGCCGTTCGTTGTCTCAGGGGAAATGCCTTTTGATATAATCAAGCGCTTCTTCCAGTGAGGGGAGAATCTTGGTGCAGAAGCGCACCATCCAGGGGTTGCATTCGGCGAAGGGAAAAGGCGAGAAAGCCACCACGAAACGGCCGAGATCGTGGGCGGCATAGAAAACCTCCATAGCCGTTCCAATCGATGCTTTGCTGTAATTTACCAGCAGAATATCGGCATCGCGTACATCCTGAAGGTCAAATTCAACAATTTCGTTGGCGCTGTCGACTTCGCGGTCCTTGAAGTTACGGCGCATCGGGTCCAGCATGTCATAGCGCTCATGCAGGGCGGCCATTGCTTTCGTCCGCCAGTCGCGTGCCGCGCCTTCGGTTTCGTCCATTATCGGCCCGCACAGGTAAATTCTTTTTTTCGGCATGATCTTCCCCCTGGAAACATTTCTTTCTCCGCCGACACAGTGGCGGAGCTGCTGTTATATCTGCAAACTCTGTAATTCCGGCGCTGTGTCGCCGGAAACATATATTCTACAAATTGATCGACGCCCTGACAGCGAGGACGGTATCCACCTCCTGTTCGGGCAGGACTTTTTTGTCAAGCGAGCCGTTCTGAATCAGGTCAATCCCCCACTGCACATGCCGGTCAACAAGATGAGTCAGGCTGAGGGTTATGCCAAAATCATGAAAACCGCCGCGTTTACCTTGCGAGAAGCCGTTACCGGCGGCAGCGAAGCTCAATTCCACTGCCGCCTGCAAATTCTGCACGACTTCGCCGTGTACTCTGCCGCCAACCTGTGCATAAAAATCCTTGTAAGCACCCATGTCATAGGTCAGCAATGCGTTAAGATCGAGCATTTGGTTTACCGGCAGCGTTACCGCACAAAAGACCTCCCGGGTGTTCTCAAGAAAGTCCGAGAAAATATATTCAGTGTAGCCGATATCAATGACATACGGGAAAACGTCCAGACTGAGGGCCAGTTCAATATCCACCTCGCGGAGCAGTCCGCTATTGTTGATATCATCCAGTTCATCGGTAAGAATGGCGCCCCATATGACGGTTCTGAATTCATGGTAGTTGATTTCTAATGCCGGATGCAGAACCGGTTTATCGTGCCGTGTTATGCCGCGCCAGGAATATGCCGATGCTGCGGTAGCGTGCAGAGCGGTGTCCTGTGCATACACCGGGCCCTGCGGCCACACCGCTGCCGCGGCAATAGCTAGAGCGATTGCCAGAGATCTTGTCCGGCCAACGTGCTTATGCACGTGTCCCGGCGTGTGACTGCAGGCTGACAGCGGGCATTGCTTCATGATGGTAGTTTTCAGCGTTTGTTAAGCGCTACATATTTCTTATCGAATTCCCCGACATAAAGTGCTCGCGGCCGGAAAATCCGGTTATAGGCGATATATTCAAGAATACGTGCGGTCCAGCCAGAGACGCGGCTGACCGCGAACAGCGGTGTGAAGATATCCTGCGGGATCCCCATGCTTTCATAGACCAGCCCTGAATAATAGTCGACATTCGGAAATATTTTCTTTTCCTTGCCGAGGGTTGTGGCAACTTTCTTCTCAAGTTTCTTGGCGGTAGCCAGCAATGTTTTCGCGCGTTTGCTGCCGGATTTGCTGGTTACATAATCCGCCAGCGGCCCGAGAATACGAGCACGCGGATCATACGCCTTGTAAACGCGATGGCCGAAGCCCATTACGCGGCGTTTCTCGCTGGCGGCTTTATCAAACCAGACGTCTACATTCTTTGGGCTGCCGATTTCTTCGAGCAGTTTGATTACCTGTTCATTTGCCCCGCCGTGCAGTGGTCCGTTCAGTGCGGCAATCCCGGCACCGACCGAGAAGTAGATATCCGACATGGTGGAGGCGACCACCAGCGCGGCAAATGTACTGGCATTCATGCCGTGGTCGGCATGCAGAATCAGCGAAACATCCATCAGGCGCTCTTCTTCCGGGCTTGGGCGCTTTCCGCTCATCATATAAAGCAGGTTGCCGGCATGGCTGAGGGTGGGGTCCGGTTCAATCGGCAGCCGGTCTTCACGAATGCGCTTGATGGCGGCGGTCAGGCTTGACATACCGGCAATCAGGTGCATGCATGATTCTATATCACTGGCATCATCGGCGTTTTTGCGGGCATCTTTAGGGCGCTGGCGTTTCTTCTTGCGAAACTCGTAAATGGCATGTTCTTCACCCATCGGCTTGGTTTCCATCGGGATGGAGTCTTCATCGGTATAGATGGCGCTTTCCGGGGATGGGCGGGCGGATTCGTTATCCCGCCATGTCAGCCGCTGGCGCATCAGATTGGCACCGAAACGCAGTGCCGCCATTGGGTTGAGTTGTTCCAGCGGCAGGTTCATGACAGTGCGCAAGGTATGCGGAATGTGCAGGAAAGAGCGCAGCTTGGCGCAAAATTCGTCGAGCTGTTCCTTGTTGGGTAAATGTCCGTGCAGCAGCAGATAAGAGACTTCTTCAAAAGTTGAATGGGCACACAGGTCAAAAATATCGTAGCCCTGATAAATAAGCCAGCCTTTGGCACCGTTGACATAGCCGATCTTGGTTGAGCAGGCGATGGCTCCTTCAAGACCCGGGCCAACCGTACATTCGATCGGCCACTTGATTTTTCCGGTAAGTCCCGGCTCCGGCTCGCTGCTGGTTTCCGCACGCGCTTTTTCGGCCGCCTGCAGAATTATCTTTGTAATGTCCTCTGTTTCGGCATGCATTCTTTCACAAATTTTACTCATCGACATACACTCCTGATCTGTTTTGAACCATAATACCCCTCAAATTATCGAGAAGTGGTGAAAATAACAGTAATAGTCGTGGTATGCAACAGGAAGTTTTGCTGTAAAGCCGGTTGGTCGTTAGGCCCGGCGACCGCTGCAATCAGCGCTTTACTGTTGTTTGCAGTGCCCTGACTTAGAATCGCGGGGTGATGTTTTTCTCATCCAGAGGGCCGAGAACGGCATCGGCCTTAGCGGAATACTCCTTGGCAAGCTGATCTTTGCCGATCATTTTGCCGTACATGCGGGCCATATTGCGCATGACGATGGCGGTTACGCGGCCTTCAGGGCCGTAGTGTTTCTCTGCTTCGCCGAGAGCTTCGTTGAAGTAAATCTCCGCCTCATCAAACATAAAGAGATCTTCATACAGGCATGCCACGTTGTTGAGGGGGGTAACCAGGGCATCGGCCGGTTGTCCGGAAAGGTTGCGGCGGATTGCCAGTCCATCCTTCAGCAGCGGCAGAGCGTCTTCAAAATTGCCTGAGCGGCGGATAATTTCCCCGAGGTTATCATGGGCGATGGCCAGGCGTACGTCATTTTCAGGAAACAATTCCCGTGCCAGTTCAAGCGCCTGCCGGCCCGCCAGGATGGCGGCGGAGTAATCAAGCCGTGCCGCCTGATTGATCATGCGCGCGTTGAGGGTCTGCCATTGCCGCACCCCGCCATCAGGCTGGGAAAGCTGCCAAAGCCAGTAGCCCAGCAAGACCAGCAGCACCGCAATGGATATTACCAATATGGCGCGCTGCCTAACCGTTAGTGATGAATCTTCTTGATCGATTGTCATAAGAACCGACATCATCTTCTAACCGCTTTTGTCTATCAAGCTTTTAAAGCGGAGTTGACTGCCGGAATGGAATGTGCGTATATTAAAAGCCGTTATGCTTCCCCATTGGATCATAGAAAAAAAGCGGGACGGCCTCGAGCTGACCGGGGATGAAATCGTATTTTTTATTTCCAGATTTACCGCCGGGGAAATTCCCGACAGCCAGATGGCGGCGCTGGCCATGGCGGTTTATTTTTGCGGCATGAATGAAGCGGAACTGGCCGCCTTGACTTCCGCCATGCTGAACTCGGGCGAAGTGCTGGATTTCTCTGCCATTGGAAGGCCGGTTGTAGACAAGCATTCCACCGGAGGTATCGGCGACAAGGTTTCGCTCGTGCTGGCTCCGCTGGTGGCTTGCTGCGGTGCCGCGGTTCCGATGCTGTCGGGGCGCGGTTTAGGGATAACCGGCGGCACTCTTGACAAGCTGGAGTCTATTCCGGGGTTTCGCACTGATCTTGCGGTGGATGAGCTGTTCAGCGTTGTGGAGACCTGTGGCTGTGCGATCAGCGGACAGACCGCAAGTATTGTTCCGGCTGACCGCAAGTTATATGCGTTGCGTGATCTGACTGGCACAGTCCCTTCAATTCCACTAATCACCGCAAGCATCATGTCCAAAAAGCTGGCAGAAAGCCCTGACGGTCTGGTGCTTGATGTGAAAACCGGTCGCGGTGCCTTTATGAAGGAGCTTGACTCAGCTCGTGAGCTGGCGCGGACGATGGTGAAAACCGGTGAACGTTCCGGGGTGCGCACAGCGGCATTGCTTAGCGCGATGGACCAACCGCTGGGAACGTCGGCCGGCAATGCGCTTGAAGTCATCGAAGCAATCGCTTTATTGCAAGCCGGCGGACCGCCGGATACGCGGGAACTTGTACTTGCGTTGGGTGAACGCATGCTGGTCGCCGCCGGCATTGAGCGTTCGACAGAATCAGCGCGGAAGGTTTTGGAAGGTAAACTTTCTTCTGGCGGGGCGTTTGAGTGCTTCCGTCAAATGGTTGAATTACAGGGTGGCGATCCGCGGGTTGTTGATGAACCGGCGCGACTGCCGCAGGCACCGGTGGTGCGTGAAATACGTGCCGAGGATGGCGGCTGGGTCGGTGGGGTTGACGCGGATGCGGTGGGGCGCGTGTGTGTCATGCTGGGTGGCGGACGCAAGAGTATGGGGGACAGAATCGATCACTCCGTCGGAGTTTCCGGCTTATGCAAAGTCGGCGCTAAAATTGCCGCCGGTGATGTATTGATGCTATTACATGCATCGAATGATTCGACCGCGGAGGAATGTACGGGTTTTCTGAAAGAAGCTGTGAGAATAAGTGCCGACCCGGTGCCATTACCGGCACTGGTGCTGGAAAGCATTTAACAAAAAGGAAGATTTGCATGGCAAAAGTTAAGAAAAAAGCTGCGTCTCGCAAGGTTAAGACATTTGTGCTTGATACCAATGTCCTTTTACATGATCCGCAGGCACTGGAATCATTTGTGGATAACATAATAGTTCTGCCGATGGCGGTAATTGAGGAATTGGACAAGTTCAAGACCCACAATGATGAGCTTGGCCGCAGCGCCCGTCAGACTATCCGGCGGCTGGATAAACTGCGTGAGAACGGTAATCTTCGGGACGGGGTGCCGATTGCGCATGGCGGGAAACTGCGGATTGTTTCAGCCAGTCACGATTTTGCCGATGCCGGACTAGAGCACGGTTTGGCCGATAACCGGATTTTGCAGGTGGCTTACGGGTTACACGGTCAGGGCGAGCGGGTGATTTTTGTCAGCAAGGACATTAATGCGCGCGTGAAGTGCGATGCGCTCGGTCTTGATGCCAAGGACTATGAGCGATCAAAAGTAAACTTTGATGAGCTGTATTCCGGTTACGGGGAAGTTGTCACTGCCAAGCGCACGGTAGATACATTTTTCAAAAAGACGGTAATGGAAATGCCGCGGCTGGGTGGTTATCCAAACCAGTTCTTAACTTTGCGTGATCGCAGCAATCCCAAACGGACGGCGCTTGCAAGGGTTTTGCAGCCGGGGGTTCTTACGCATCTCACCAAAACCAATGAAAAAGTCTGGAACATAACATCCCGCAACAAAGAGCAGCGGCTTGCTTTGGAATTGTTGATGGATCCGGAAGTGCAGATTGTTACACTTGTCGGCAAGGCCGGCACGGGAAAGACCCTGTTGGCGCTGGCGGCGGCGTTGCATAAAACCCTGCGCAACGGTCGTTACGACCGGATTCTGGTGTCGCGACCGGTCATCCCAATGGGCAAGGATATCGGGTATCTGCCGGGAGCCAAAGAGGAGAAAATGTCGCACTGGATGCAGCCGATTTTTGATAACCTGACATTCTTGCTGCGGGAGGAAATCCCCGGCGGAAAGGCGAAGCGTAAGGCCAAGCCGGCTTCGGTGCAGGACCGGATTGACCGTTTATTGAAAGAGGGCACGATTGAGATGGAGGCACTGACTTATATCCGCGGCCGTTCGATCCCGCGCCAATATGTCATTATTGATGAAGCGCAGAATCTGACTCCGCATGAAGTGAAAACCATCATCAGCCGGGCGGGCGAGGGCACTAAAATGGTTTTGACCGGGGATCCGTTTCAAATTGATAATCCCTATCTTGATGCCTCCAGCAACGGTTTGACTTATGCGGCAGAGCGCTTGAAAGAGCAGGAGATCAGCGGACACATTACATTGCACAGTAGTGAGCGTAGTAAACTGGCGGCGATAGCCGCGGAGTATTTGTAAAAAAAGGAGGTGGCGCAGGAAGCAGAAACTGTTGGGTAATTGGCGGAAGCACAGAACAAAAAACAGCAAGGAGAGTGGTATGAAGAAGCATATGATGATGATCGGTGGAATGATGCTGGTGGCGGCGGTGTGTCATGCGCAGTTCAGGCTGGGAGTGCATGGTGCCTACTCGAATGCCGGTGATGTTGAGAATGAAGATTTCGGCTTCGGCGGGCAGCTCGGCATGCAGATGGGCGAGGTATTCTCGCTGGAACTGTCCGGCACAAAATTTGATGACAAAGAGGATGGTGCCGGTGGCGAGATCACGACGATCGCGCTTACCGCGCGTTTAGGAGCCCAGGTCAGTTATGCCGCCACTTTGTATGGTGGTGCTGGTGTTAATTACAACATATTAGACATCAGCCCATCACTTCCCGGTATAGAAATCAACGACACAATCGGATTCCACGGTGCCGGCGGTATCGAAGTGATGTTGAATGATATGATTATGGTGTTTGCCGAATACCGTTACACCTTGCTTGAGCCGGAGATAGAGGCAAGTTTCGGCGGCATTAAAGAGACCGATAAGTTTGATTATAACTTCGGTTTGGCCCGTATTGGTTTCAATCTGGTATTCTGATAGATTATACATCCATACCGGGGCGGCCTTTGACGGCCGCCCCGTTTACATTGAACAATGAATCAGCAGCGCATAATTATTTATCTTTCCGGCGGATTGTTTGCGGTTTGGCTGGCGCGGGCTTTGCCGGGCTTTTTGGGCCACCCGCATGGCTTGCTGCGCTTTCTGCTGGGAGGCGCTTTTGCACTGGCGGTGCTTTTCCGGCATAAGCCTTTGACCGCAGGTAAGCAGCCGCAGCCGGTTTTGCGCAATGGCCTGTTGGCGCTGGCGGGTGCGCTGCTAAGTATTTTCGGGCGCGTTTTTGCGGTTTCGCAGTTTGAATGGCTGGGGCTGATTCTGTTGCTGTCGGCCGCCCTCTGTTTTGCACTGCCGGTTGCCTGGCATAAGGATGTTTTCCTGGCGGCGTTTCTATTGTACTGGGTGCATCCGCTGCCCGGTCAGGTTTTTGCCGCGCTTGAGACCACGCTGCAACAGGCTTCCGTAACGGGATCGGAAGCGCTGCTGCATGTTATGAACGAAAGGGTCTGGGCAGACGGCTTTACTTTGCATACCGGTATGGCGGTCTTTGAGATTCCCGAATGGTGCAGCGGAATGCGTGCGGCAACCACGGTATTTCTCCTTACATGCGGTTTGGCAATGCTTTTCCGCCTGCCGTTTCTCTGGGGACTGTTGTTGACCGTTGCGGCAGTGGTGCAGTCGCTGCTGTTGAACATTATAAGAATAAGTGCGGTGGTGATTCTGGCGCCCGGGTTTACGGAGCGATCGGCTCAGGATGCGCTGCACGACACTTCCGGTATACTGCTGGTCAGTGCGGTTTTGCTGGCGGGCTGGGAGTCACGTTTGCTGGCGCGAGCTGTTCATGAGCGCCGGCGCAGAATCTCAGAGATAAACGAACACCGCATGCGCCGGGTTACCGAACATCCGCCGTTCTGGCGCAATCTGCTTTATCACTGGAAAACCTTGACGGCGCTGCTGGTGTTGGCTGCTGCAACTGCGGGACTGGTCTGGCGTTTGCGGGAGAGTCACCGTGTTGCCATGTGGGAAGGCGTTGTGCAGGGGTTTGTTGAAGCCAACCGGCTGGATCTTGCCAAACGGCTTGGCATGCTGGTGATGGCATCCCGTCCCGGGGATGACGACTGGTCCATGCAGTATGCGCGTATTTTGATTCAGCGCGGCGATTATGAACAGGCCCTTGAAATTCTGGCTGCAATTGATTCTGCCCGGCAAGACACTAATGAAGCATTGATTCTGCGCGGTTATGCATTGATGTGGATGGGGGAACTGGAGCAGGCGGCTGGAGTAATTGCCGGGATTCCGGAGGAACTGAGAGAGCGCGATCCGCGGCTGGCGATGATTCTGGCTGAGATGGGTTTCTTTTTTGATATACCCGACTATGTGGAGCGGTATGTGCCGGTGGCGGCGGGCTTTCAACCAAACCTGAACCGTGTACGTGCGCTGTATTATCCCTATATGCGGCGGTACCGGCAGTGGGATGCGATGACCAGATCGGCTTCGCCGCACCCGTACCGCGAACCGGCTCCGGCGCTGGCGGTTATTGAGGCGCATATGAATTACAATAATATCGCCGTGGTGGCCGAAATGACCTTAAACCTGCTTGAGCGCTGGCCGGATGATCCGCGCCTGATAGAACCGCTTTATTTTATGGCACTGAAACGGATCAACACTGAATGGGAGCAGTTGTTTGCAAACCACCTAAAGCTGCTGGCTTCAAGTCTGGATGATATCGACGCCCTTTACGGTCTGCTGCCGCGCTGTTTCAGTATTGGCCGTGCTGATCTGGCGTGGCATTTAATGATGCGTATTCGTGAACTTGACGGGGATCACCCATACCTGCCGATGGCAGTTTCAAGATTCGGGGCAGAATGGTTCAAAATACGCACGGCCGTTTTGGGACTGCCGGCTTCAGAAAACTTTGCCATGACGGATATTTCGCCGTTTATGCGCCTCGCCGGCAAATTTCCGCTATGGCAGCCGATGGTCGGAGTCATTCCATATGGCGCGGAAATTACCGGGACGAGAGATCTTGTTGAATTGCGGCGGAAGGTGAATGATGAGGCGATTCGTAGGTTTGCACAGCGGCATGCGCACCGCCGGCTGTCAATTGAGGCTGTCTACGAATATGTTCACGCATTGGAGCGCGCAGGGCGGCGTGATGAAGTCATACAGGTTCTGGATATTCTGGAGCAGGAGCATTCCGGGGAAGCGCTGCGTTCGCGGTTGACGCGTTCTGAGCTGTATGAAAGGGCGGCGGACTGGCAGAATGTTTATGAGACATTGCGCTCATATCCGGCGCTGCCGGCCGAAGTAAGGACTGTTGCAGCGATGACCCGGCTGGTGCGTGCACAGCTTGAGCTGAACCTGATGCTTGCCGCATGGAGCACTGTTCGTCAAATGCAGCAGGATTTTCCATTGTCGGCGCGTGTGCCGCGTCTTTCGGGCATGCTGTTATTGCGGATGAACCGTCCGGAAGAGGCGCTGCATGCTTTGCGTCACGGAGCGGTGCACCGGGGGCAGGCCTGGTCCGTGCTGATGGTTGAGACGCTTTATCAGAATCAGCGCTATCAGGAAATGGAGGAATTGAGCCGGACCGTTTTGCTGCCGTTTATCCCCGTTGAGGCACGGGCAAAACAGCGTATGCATGTTGCGCCGGCGGAACTAACCGCCATGTGGCCGCATTACGGGGTGCCTTCCGGCGCAGAGTTTGCGGCTAATGCTGTAGCGTTACGCCGCAACCTTAGAGCAGCTTCCTCACCCTTTCTAACCGGAATGCTGGAACATTGGATTAAGTGTTATGAAGACATTCTCCAGCCGGGGGACGACCGGACAATCTGGCAGGCGGATGTATGGCTCAATATCGCTCGCGATAATACCGAAGCGGCGGTTTTGTTAAACCAGTTGACCATTATGCTGTCTTACGCCGGACGTTATGCAGAGGCGCGTGAGACGGCGCTGCTGGCGGCGGAAGCGCTGCCCGAGGTGCCTTTGCTCTGGGAGATACTGATCGGTTTAAGCGGCAACGAAGCCGCCGCGGCCGCCCGGCGCGGGCGCGGCGCCTGTCCCGATGCACCGGAGATCTGGCTGGCCGAGCTGGTGCTGCGCAGCCGCGCCTGGGTCGAGGCGGG
>PXDI01000343.1 GCA_003565095.1 PVC group bacterium
AGGAAAGCTCTTGCTGATTTCGAAGATCTCCCTAACGCCTAACGCCTAATCCCTAACGCCTAATCCCTAATCCCTAATCCCTAATCCCTCCGTTGCCCTACCCATAGCTCAAAATTACGCCAATCTCGTTTTCATACTTTTCATAAAACTTTTGACAGTACCCTGCTTGCTATTATCTTTTCAATAATGTGGCACAGACATTCCTGTCTGTGCCTATTAACCACAGGCAGGAATGCCTGTGGTACATTTTAATCCAATCACCGTCTCCTCTGCCGCAGCAGATCCCGGATGGCATCCTCGCCGCGTTCCTGTAGATCCTTGACGGCTTCGCGCCCTTCCTGGCGTACCGCGTTTTTCAGCGCGTCGGCCGCCAGCGAGGCGGCCATCCGGGCGAATGCATCGGTCGAGATTTCCGGCCGCATCACGGTCCCGCCAACGCCCAGTGCAATGTTGGAACCTTCCAGATAGCGGAAAGCTTCGCGCCCGACCAGGTCAACGCTTACCGGGACATTGACTGTGTAGTTCAGTGATGAGTCCAGTCCCACAGAGCCGTCTATCGACATTTTATGTCCTTCGATGGATAAATTCAACGGGGAGGGGTGGATTCTGCCGTCCTCGACCCTGAAGGAGATTTTCTCCTCCGGAATCTTGATGGCTTTGGCGCGCAGTTTTGCGGTGTTCATGATGTTCAGCAGCAGTCCGCTGGGTGCCAGTTCAAGATTTTGCAGCAGAAATTCACCACGGACATCCGCTCCGCGCTGACTGTCTTCGGTGAGCGGAACGCGGCAGCGTTGCAGAGTCAGGTTGAGCGTTCCACCGAGTACGGTGCAGCCGCGGAAGACGGGGTGCACCAGCGCCAGCAGTTCCGAAGCCAGTTCATCGGTCAGGTTGACATTCTGTATGACGTGAGAGTTGTCCGGCACGATCAGGCGCGGAACAGCTCCGGTAACATCCACCACCGGGGTAAGCACTACCAGGCCCTCATTTACCGCCGAATTCAGTGCAAAATTCATTTTGCCGTCGGTGGCTTGCATGGTCACCACCGCATTTGTTGCATGCATGCCGTATGCTGAAATGCGTCCGATGCGTGTGTTGGCCGCTCCCTGCCCGTCACGCACCATCACAACCCAATCCGGCGAGACCGGTCCGCGCCATTCCAGCGTGGCGGTGCTGCGGCCTTCAATGACTACCGGTGTGCCCGCTGCTGCGCTGATTACCGGAGCCAGTGCCCCCATATCTGTAGTGACGGTGGCTTTTGTCGCTATATGCATTGCGTCCGGTAACCCTTCAAGGTTTACTGTCGATTCCAGTTCCAGCAGCGAACCTTCAATTTTGAACGGATCAATCTTCAGCTTTCCGCCGTCATAGACCCATACGGCATTTGCCATGAACTTCATTGACGGCTCACGCAGCGGTGCGCTGTCTGGCTGGAAAACGGCCACGTTTTCAAAAACGCCCTCCAGGCGTAATGCGAGGCCTTTATCGATGGCTGCCGCCGGCCCGCTGCGCAGTTCCATCCGGCCGCTGCCTTGCAGTTCCAATCCTTCCGAAAACGGCGGTGTTTTCTGCATAACAGCGGTTAATTTGGCAAGATCGACTGTCATGTCCGCCTGACCGGAGAGCATGGGAGTGCCGTTGCGGTCGGTGTGGAAGCGCATGGCGGGCGTTGTCAGTGCAAAAGCGGACGACTGCACAATGCCTCCGGTAATAGTGACTGATGGCGTTTCCGGCGGCAGTGCAATCGTTATGGCTGCGCGCATTGCCAGCGCAGATTCTGTCATATGCAGATCGGGTACGGCAACAGTCAAGTTGGAGATGTTGGCATCAAATGATGAGAGGATCAGTTTGTTGTCGCTGATTTCGGCTACGCACGAGCCGATCAGCGTACCGTGCAGCCGGGTATCTGCGGGTGCCATCTGTGCCGACTCAAGAATAGCCATCAGTTTGTCAAAATTCACTTCGCAGCGCATGTTTGCACCGCTGACTGCCGGAGTGGCGGCAGTCAGGTCGATTGCTTCGATAACCCCGCTGGCCTGCAGCGGGTCGCTTTGCAGCATCCAGCGCAGGTCGCTTATGCCGGCCGGCAGTCCGCTTTCAGTATCCAGCTCCAGTTTTCCGCCGATCTCGGTACTGAACTGATCCAGCGCAAAGATATTGTCCGGAGCATGCTGGAACTTGATGCCGGAAGACCGGATGCCGGCATGAAAGCGCCGGGTTTGTTCGTCGCTTGTCATCAGGCGTCCGTTGGCGACAATCCGCCCGCTAAATGAGCGTTCGCCCATATCGATGAAATTACTGAATGTTTGTAATGCGGCATCGAGATCAATATCCGCGCTGGCCCTGAAATCATCCAGATTGCCTTTTCCGTTGATATTTGCAAATCCGGTTGTGATATTTATATCCTCAATTTCCGGACCGGAAGGGGATACTGTAGCGTGCAGACTCATTTTGACCGGTTGGTCGAGAACAAGCGGCTGATCCTGCTGCCGGCCGCGCAACCGCGGCAGCCCGGCCGCCATGCTGATTGTCATGCCGGTGCCGTCTGAAGTGAGCGAAAAGTTTGCGTCGAGAACTCCTTCCTCAAGAATCAGGCCTTCCTGCAGGTTCAAAGTTTCCGGCAACTGCATTGCCGCGCGGGCAACGTCGGCAGTAAGCACTGCGCTTAGTTCGCCGACCGGATAAAGTGTGTCCGGATCAATGACCAGATTTCCGGTGCATTGGATATTAAGCAGCGGGCTGCTCAGTGCTGCCTGGTCAATAATGAATGAACTGTCATCCAATGAGGCGCCGGCAGTGATGGTTATGTTACCCATTTGCAGCCGGTCGTTACCCAGTGGGCCGCGCGAGGCAACCGCATCAGTTATGCCGGCTTTCAGTAATGTTTTGATGTTAGAAACTCCATCAATGCCGGCGTGCACTTCGGCGTTCAGCACTCCGCGCAGCATCGGCGCCCCCGCCTGTTCATTGAAAATCCATGAAATGGTGCCGAGATTTATATCCTGCAATAGAATTGCGGCATCAGCTTTCAGCTTGTCAGCAAGCAGAGATCCGTCAGGTTGTAAGAGCGTGGCCACTACCGTTACTTCAAGCCTGCCCGGCTTTTCAAAATCACGTTGTGCCGCCGTTATTTTCAGCTCGACTGGTTTGCGCAATCCGTTTTCGAAGTCGGTCGTAAGCTCAATATCATGCCAGAACATGGCGCGTGTCCCGGTCGAGTTTCTGACATGCAAATGTCCGTTGCGCAATCGTAAACGTCCTTGAATATCAAGCGGTAAACGCACATTGTCAGCCGGCGCAGTCTGAGCGGCGGCCACTGTACCCGGAGTTTCTTTTTTTGCAGGCGGACGTGCTGTCTGAGACGGTTCTTTTGCGGTGGCAACCTGCTGTTTGGTTGCAGCCGGTTGCGGGGTTTCTGCGGGGGGATCGGGCAGAACAACCTCAATCCGCGG
>PXDI01000237.1 GCA_003565095.1 PVC group bacterium
CACCAAGCAACTGAATACCGCCCGGCTGGCCATTATTGCCGGCGATCTCGACCAGGCGGTTATTCTTTTCCGGGATGTCATAAAAGCAAATCCGCAGCACCCCGACCCCCTGTGGGAGCTGTGCCTGATTTATGAACGCCTTATCCAGGATTCCCGGCGGGCTGAAGGTCTAAAGAAAATCTTCCAGCGGGACTTTGCAGGAGATCCACGCGCAGCGATGACTGACCATCAACTGGAAGCTGCTGTTCAGCAGGAATTCACACGCGCGATGGAATTCCACCGTGAAGGACGCCTGATCGAGGCCGTTACGGCATATGACCGCGTATTGCGACTGAATCCGGCCAATGCGGAAGCCGCCTACAATATGGGCCTGGCATTACGTTCCCAGCAGCAGCATGCTGCTGCGGTTGCCGCTTTCAACCGTGCACTGCTGTGGCAGCGTGACCGCGCCGACACATACTATATGCTCGCCCTGGCCCTGCGTGAAGCGCAGCAGGAGGAAGCCGCCGTGCAGGCGCTCAACACCGCCCTGAAAATCAACCCCGACTATGCGCGGGCGCATTACCTGATCGGACTGATCAAAAGCGATTCCGGCGACAAAACCGCCACACGCCGGCATTTCCAACGCTTCATTGACCTCGCCCCGCAAGACCCGGCCGCGCCGCTTGTCGCAGCCTGGCTCAGGGATAACCCATGATCGGCAGCCTCGATGAATGTTGTAGCGGAAATCTCTCTGATTGATATTGCCGTAGCAGCAGTACTGCTTTTTGGCGCAATCCGCGGCGGCATGCGCGGCCTTTCCGGGGAAATTGCCGGCGTTATCGCCGCACTGGCGGCTTTTGTGCTGGCATGGCTGCTCTCGCCGCTTTTCGCCACATGGCTCGCCCAAAACAGCCGGTTGTCTGAACGCGGAGCCATGGCCCTGACTTTTGCGCTAACCGCCATAACCGTTATTCTGGCAGGTATGCTTATCGGTTATCTGCTGAAAAGTTTTATCCGGCTGCTGATCGCCAAACCGCTCGACACCGTCGCCGGGGTGGCCGCCGGAACCTTGCGGATGGCTTGTATTTTATTAATTGTCTTCTTTGTTATGAATATCATCAATAATGAGTACTTGAACAGGGTCTTCGGCGAAGAGTCTTTTACCGGCAGACAGATCAGCCGCCGGCTGCCGGAGGACTGGCGTGAAAATGCCGAAGATCTGCTGCAAGATGGCAAACGCTCTCTCAGCGAAGCCCTGCAAGGCGGAAAACAGGACGAAGCGGAAGACTGACGGATTATTATATTATGGCCGACAGAAATTCATCAGGCGATGTTGAAGAAATACGTGCGCGGATTGATATTGTTGATTTAATCTCACAATACGTTCAGCTAAAACGCGCCGGAAGCACATTTAA
Source organism: PVC group bacterium (assembly GCA_003565095.1). GTDB lineage: Bacteria > Verrucomicrobiota > Kiritimatiellia > UBA8416 > PXDI01 > PXDI01. The sequence continues at coordinate 1,398 of PXDI01000237.1, forward strand.
GGCCTGCTGCCCCTTTCACAAGGAAAAAACCCCGTCTTTTACAGTAAATCCGGCAAGGCAGATTTACCATTGTTTCGGCTGCGGCGCAGGCGGCGATATCTTCTCGTTTCTGATGCAGCACGAGGGGATGGATTTTCGCGGAGCACTGGAAATGCTGGCGGAACGTGCCGGGGTTGCTTTGCAGACACAAAGAAATGATGCGCGCTCTTCTGAAAAAAAAGAACTTTACCAGTTGCATTCATCCGTTGCCGCCTTTTATCAGCGCTGCCTCGGCGAAATGAAGTCCGCGGAGAAAGCGCGGGAGTACCTGAAGGAGCGTAATCTGGATGGGGTGATTGCCGAACAGTTTGCCATCGGCTATGCTCCGGCGCGCTGGGATGCCATGCTGCAATGGGGCGAGAAAAGCGGTTACACCCCCGCACAACTCGAGGCCGCCGGACTTATTATCCACAATGAACGCACCGATGCCCGCAACCCTTATTACGACCGCTTTCGTAATCGCATCATGTTTCCCATCCGCGATGAACAGGGACGCACCATCGGCTTCAGTGGACGGGCGCTGACTGAAGGGGAACGGACCGCCAAGTATGTCAACAGTCCGGAAACACTGCTGTTTCATAAATCCCGGGTATTGTATGCTCTTGACCAGGCGCGCAAAGCCATTATCGACAGCGGAGAGGCTTTGATTTGCGAAGGGCAGATTGATGTGATCCGCTGCCACCAGACCGGCTTCAATAACGCAGTCGCCGCGCAGGGAACCGCCTTCACCGAAACGCATGCCGCAATCCTGAAACGCTACGCCGACAATATCATCCTGATTTTTGATTCAGACCGCGCCGGACGCGCCGCCGCCGTGCGCACCGGACACGTGTTTCTGGCAACCGGCATGGCGGTCCAAGCCGTGGCACTCCCGGCCAAGAGCGATCCCGACAGCTTTTTACAGGAAAATGGACCGGAAGCTTTCCGCAAACTGCTTGAAGAAGCGGTTTCTATCGTCAGATTCAACTATGCCATGCTGGCGGAAACCGAAGATGCTGAAACCGAAATCGGCGCAATGCGGATTGCACGCTCCCTGGCTGAAACAATTTCCGCCACGCCTAATTCCGTCCAGCGCAGCCGGATGGTGCAGGAAGCCGCCGAGCTGCTCAAGGTGCCGGAAAACGCCATCGTTGAGCAGTTACCGCAAAAAAACCGGCGGGAGAGACCGGCCGCCGCTCAACAAAATAAGTCTTTAACAAAACCGGCCAACCGGTCCATCCCTGCCGACGAGAACGCATTATGCGAATATATCGTAAATATCGAAAACGCTCCGGGGATTGAAGAGGATATCGAACAGTGCCTGCCTTTCAGCATTCTTTCAAATAACGAATGCCGGATTATCGCAGAAGCGGCCTGGATGTCTTTTAAGCAGGGCCGGCCGCTCAACGAGCTGCTGCGCGAAACATGTCAGGACGACACCGATGAGGATAATATCGCCAGAATGGCCGCAAAACTGCAAATGGCTCCGCCCAAAAATGCCGGCGATATCCCCGCGCGGGAAGCTTTCCGCGCTATATTGCTAAGACTTTGGCAGAAAACCCTTAAGGCCAAACGCCAGCAACTGATCGCCCTTGGCCGCGACAAACATTCCGCCGCCATCCGCCAACTCACGCTCGATCTAAAATACCTGCACAACTGGCAGGATGGCGAAATGGTCATCCATGACCATTTCGCAGACTTTTCCGAAAATGAATAAACGATTATAATTAGCATTGACGCCAGGCCCTGTTATGCATTAAATTACACCCAGCAAAAGGGGGTTGTGCATGAACAGGCAAGAGCTGCTTCTTTTAGGAAAACCAGCCGGCAAAGGCAATCTTGTCTCAATCTGCATGCTTTTGGTTGTCGCGCTTTCAGGATTGGCCTTTTTCTTCTACACCACCCCAAAAAAAATACCCGCGAACAACAGTCTGGCCTGGCTGCCTCCGCTGCACAAAAGCCAAGAACTTCTGCCAATTATGGGAACCGCCCCCGATGGCACCCCGCCGGCCACAATCGAGGACATTGAAGCGCTCGTCTCCGCACTCCGGCGCAGTCACAAACCGAAACAAAACCTGTCGGCAGCAATTTGTATGCAGGACCTTGATAACGACTGGTCACGTTCACAAATCCGCGCCATGCGCGCAGTTTTTGATGATTACGGCATCCGTATCGCCGCCATTACTGATGCAGAGTTTAATATTGAGAAACAGCTTCACGACTACCGCCACACCTCCATCATCGCCCCGGATCTGCTTGTAACCCTGCCGATTGATGCCGCAGAAACCGCCGCCAAACTCCGCCGCATCGCCGGTAGCGGAACCAGGCTTGTATTCATTGACAACATTCCAAACGGCTTTGAACATCCCAAAGATTACTCCACCACTGTCATGGCCGACAGCTACGCCAACGGCTATCACTCCCTGCGCATCTTGGCAGAAACCATCAATGGCAAGGGAAAGGTGGCTTTACTACACTGGAACACCACCATGCTAACCTGTGATATGCGCAGTAATGCCGCGCGGTTTGCTGCCGCCAAATACCCGGGTCTTAAAACAGTTCATGTATTCTTTGATTCGATTGCCGACGTTGCTGATATAACCCGTAAGCTGCTCGATGAGCATCCCGAGCTTGCCGGTATATGGGCAGTCTGGGACGCGCCGGCGCTCGAAGCGGTCAAAGTAATCCGCGGACAGGAGCGCAACATTTATGTTACAACTGTTGATCTGGGGCGTGAGGCTGCCATGGAACTGGCCAGAGGGGATATCCTGATCGGGTTGACCGCCCAGCACCCGATGCATCAGGGCTACGTGCAGGCGCTCTGCGCTGTAGCGGAACTGTATGGCCAAACGCCCCCGCCCCTGATTATGGTGCCCGGCCAATTGGTGACCAGGAAGCGGCTGCGGGAAGCATGGCAGCACATTTATGCCGAACCGCTACCAGCCGAAATTGCCGCCATCTACGACCGGCGGGAAGTGATTTCAAGATGATAAACAAAAAAGAAATACGTAAACCATCCGGTATACCGCTCTATGCAACCTTGGCTATACTGTGTCTCATTATGGTGACATTTGCGGGAATATCCGGATTAAGACACATCAAGGAGCATTCGCACTACCGCTGGCAGCGCACACTTGATTCCGTCTTTCTGCTGGAAAACCTGCGTACGCACATTCAAGATCTTTATGCCTGGCAGGAAAAGCTGGTGCGTTCCGCAGATCCCGAATTCCGCTTCCTGGCAGGCAGAAAAATTGAGACCACCCGCAGACTACTCGGACAGTCTCTGGAGCAGTGTGCAGACCTTATCGCCCCCCACATCAGCGAAGACGAATACCGCACCAGCCGCGAACTTGTCCGCCATTACCTCAGCGAACAGGCACGGATTGAAGCAATCTGCCCGGAAACCCATTCGCCGGACAGAATAGAAACAGAACTGCTCAGCCTCCGCTCCATACAGGAAATTTTAACCGGCCTGGTTGCCTCGCTGCGCGAAAGCCTGATAAACCGCATTCGGGAAGAAGACCGGCAGGCTTTTGAAACACTCCTGGTCAATATTCTGATCGGCTTGACCGCCCTGTTTGTTCTGCTGATTCTTATAACAATCAGTGTTGTCAAGCAGCGCAAAACCGAACAGCAGTTATATGACTTGAATCAGCAGCTTGAACAGCGGGTACGTGACCGCACCTCCGAACTGCAGGAATCAACCCGCGAACTGGATGCCTTTGTTTCGTCAGTCTCATATGATATGCGGGGACCGTTACGCCGGATAGAACAATATGCCCAGGCCATTGCTGAAGATTATGATGATAATCTCCCCGACGATGCCGCCGGCTTTGTTATGCGCATACGGCAACTAACCAATGATGCCCTGGTTATGGTGGAAAACCTGCTGGCCCTCTCACGCATTACCGCCGCAGAAATCAATCGTACCGCAGTGGATTTGGGTATGATAGCTAAAGATATTGTGCGTGACCTGAAGCTGTATTACACAAAACATGCCCCCGAGGTCACAATCCAAACCGGCCTGCTGGTGTCCGCCGACCCTACACTACTAAGGATCGTTCTTTTCAACCTGCTTGATAATGCCTTCAAATTCACCGCAAATACCACGAATCCCGCTATTGAGTTGGGTGTAGAGAACGACAGCACACCCCCGCTTTATTACGTGCGCGACAACGGCACAGGTTATGAACCGCGCTATGCCGATAAGCTTTTCCGCGCCTTTGAACGCCTGCATGCCAACACAGAATACCCCGGCCATGGCATGGGGCTGGTTACTGCGGCGCGCATTATTAATAAACACGGCGGCACAATCCGCGCCGAAAGCACCCCCGGCAAGGGTGCCGTATTCTTCTTTACCCTTTCAGATTAGCCTTGCCTTATAAGCCGGTTTCTGACAGAAATCTGGCCGCATGAAAACAAATAAGCAGAAAGAATGCCCCTGCGGCAGCAACCGCACCTATGCTGAATGCTGCCTGCCGCTGCATGAAGGAGCCCCGGCACCGGATGCCGCCGCGGTCATGCGCGCACGCTATAGCGCCTACGCGCTGCAAGTTATTACATATCTGGAAAACAGCACTCATCCCGACAAACGGGACGAATTCGACAGCGACGCATCACGCCAATGGTCCGCCGCGGCGGAATGGCTGGGATTGGATATCGTGCAGACACAAACTGTTGAACCCGGCGTGGAACTGGTTGAATTTATCGCACACTACGCCAGCGAAGGTAACAAACAGCTCCATCACGAGATTGCCCGCTTTGAAAAACAGGATGCACATTGGTATTTCTACGAAGGAGAACTGGTTGCCCCGGAACCATACCGCCGCGCAGAACCGCGCATCGGCCGCAACGACCCATGCCCCTGCGGCAGCGGCAGAAAATTCAAGAAATGCTGTCAGAATAATCCCGCTCAGGAACGGAGTTAGCCCACCAATGGCTTTGCATATCGGTATCATCGGATTGCCCAATGTCGGCAAATCAACCATGTTTAATATTCTGACGCGCACACGCGCGGCAGAATCAGCCAATTATCCGTTCTGTACCATTGAACCCAACCGGGCCATCGTCCCGGTTCCGGACCAGCGCCTGCAACAAATTGCGGCGATTGCCAAACCACAGAAAGTAACACCCGCGACTGTCGAGTTTGTCGATATTGCCGGACTGGTCAAAGGCGCCAGCCGCGGTGAGGGGCTCGGTAACAAATTTCTCGCCAACGTGCGCGATGCCGATGCCCTGCTGCACGTTGTACGTTGTTTTGAAGATGAAAACATTGCGCATGTCGACGGAAGCATCGATCCGGTGCGGGATATCGAAACCATCGAAACCGAACTGCTGCTGGCGGATATTCAGACGCTTGAGTCGCGCCTTGAACGTTTGCAAAAAAACGCCCGCGCCGACAAAAGCCTCGCGACCGTGGCAGCGGTTGCCGAAACACTGCTGGAGCATCTTAACAGCGGCCGCCCGGCAAGCATGTTTACCGACCGTGAAAGCAAGGCCGCCGTGGAGGTTTTCCGTGATCTGCGCCTGCTGACCGACAAACCCGTCATATTCTGCGCCAACGCCGGAGAAGAGGCCCTGTCAGCCGCCACCGTGCAAGTGGAAGCAGTACGCGCCCACGCAGAAAAAGCCGGCAATCAGGCCGTGGTGGTGAGCGCCCGGATGGAGGAGGAGCTGTGCGAAATGAATAATGAAGAGCGCACAGAATTTCTGACCTCCTACGGCATTGCCGAAAGCGGGCTCGATCAGACCATCCGGCTGGGATATGCCGCGCTGGGATTAATCAGCTACATTACCGCCGGCCCCAAAGAGGTACGCGCATGGACTATTCACCGCGGATGGACCGCACCGCGGGCCGCCGGAATAATCCACACCGACTTTGAACGCGGCTTCATCCGCGCGCAGGTGATAGCTTTCGACGATTTCATCGCCTGCAACGGCGAAACCGGAGCGCGCGCCGCCGGCCTGATGCGCACCGAAGGCCGCGATTATGTCGTCAAAGACGGCGATGTGATCGAATTCCTCTTCAACGTCTAAACCTCATCCGCTGAAAATGAAAAACCGGCGCATCGCGTAGTTGATCATTAACGAGACAAAGACATTTGTAAAAAACGCATAGGTCGTCAGGATCCCGTAACGGCGGATCAGCACTCCCATCAGCATTGTGCCGATCAATACGCTTACCCCGGAAACCAGATAAAACAGCGCTATTTCCACAACAAAAGGATGCCGGCCTGACTGGAAAACAAAAATAATATTCAGCAGATACGCCACCATGTTTGAGATCACAAATGCAATCGCATTCGAAATCATCGAATTCCGTGCGCGCGTCCGGTCATCATGATGTTTAACTTCCAGTTTAAGCAGCCGCACCGCCCAGTCATTTGCCTCAAGTGCCGGAAACGGCTTCCAGGCCGCCAGATGAAACATCAGCATATGCACAGCGGTGGCAATCCCGCCGCTGACGGCATATTTGATAAACTGCGCCAACGCACCGGAATCCCGGCTTAAAAAATGTACTATCCACTCAGTCATAATTGCTCCATACACTGCAATAACACGCCAGCCACTTCAAGCATCAAAATAAAGTTTGCATATTGACCAACAGCCCGGATAGCTGTATGTTCCCCAGGTATTGACTGTAGTGAAACGGCAAAACGGAGGTCCGTGAGAATCGGACGCGGTCGCGCCGCTGTAACCGGAGTCATGGTTCCATCAGGTACATCCGGCCACTTCGGAAATCCCGGGGGAAGGCTGAACCATGACATATCCGGCAAGCCAGAAGACGATGCCGTTTCAGCAGCAAACGGAAATCCGCCGGGTGGCGGGTTCCTCCTCCGCGTCAGGGGATGCCGGTCTTGCACAGTATGTGCCGTCCAGCCGTATCATTCCCGCCGCAGAGCAGAACATGAGTCGCGTTAACTCTGCAACCGGACGGCACAAGGAGCATTGGTATGCGCAGTCTGATTATGCCGGTATCGCTGGGTCTTGTTCTTCTGCAAACCGTAACCCCCGCCACCTTAACCGCCGAAGAGGTCTTTCAGGCGGAAGATATGGTGGTAACTGTCGGGCGGACCGCCCGTGACTCACTCGGAATTCCCGCCCATGTCGCGGTTATCAGCCGTGATGATTTATATAACGGGGCATATCTCAACATTGCCGCCGCATTGCGCGATCAAGCCGGAATCCATGTAAGGTCAATCAGCGGCACCCCCGCCACTGCCGAGCTTTCCATGCGCGGGTTTGGCGAAAGCTCACATGGGCGTGTTCTGGTGCTGGTTGACGGCCGCCCGCTGAACCGCCCCGATATGGCCGGCATTAACTGGCTGCAAATTCCGCTCTCCTCTGTCGAGAAAATTGAAATCATCCACGGGGCACACAGCGCCCTGCATGGTAACCACGCCGTCGGCGGAGTTATTAATATCATCTCACGCCCGGTGGAAGAAACTACCGCAGGTACTCTCGAAGCGGAAATCGGCACCGCCGGCTACCACGCCCAGCGTGTGCGCGGCAGCATCAATGCGGATTTCTTCAATATCTCCGCATATGCCGACCGCATGGAAGCCGACGGCTTTCGCCAACGCTCCGCATATGACGCCCTGGCAGCAGGTCTCGCTTTTGCCTGCACCCCTTTCGCGGATATCAACCTGACCGGAAACTTTGATTGGTCACAAACCGATTACCAGTTGCCGGGCGGCTTGACCCGGGAGCAGATCAAGGAGAAACGCAGGCAGGCCGTCAACCAGGAAGACGAAGGCAGCGACAGTTACTGGAGCGCACATCTGATGCTCGGCGCCCAGCCGCGCGAGAATCATTCCGTCGATCTGGCCTTGACATACGGCCGCAAGGAACTCGAATCAGATTTCGCCTCTTTCATGAGCTATTCCGACCTGACCGTTGATACATGGCAGATTGCTCCGCGCTATACGTGGGACTATCGTCTGGCCGGCATGGATCAGCGCATGATTGCCGGCATTGATGTGGTGTTCGATAAACTTGACCTTGAGCGTTATACCGCAAAAACGCGGGGCGCCTCCCTCAGCGGATCTGCCGCCATCGAACGTGATATCATCGGCGGTTACCTGCGCAATGAAACTTTTCTAACAGAGAAAATGCTGCTGGGGCTCGGTGCCCGGCGGGAAACCGCGCGCTACAGCGCTGATGTCTATTCAGATGGAATCCAGACCCTTAAAGATGACCACCGGCACAACACCGACGCATTAGCCGCATCCCTGCTCTACCTGCTTGACCAGCGCTCAAAACTGTTCGCACGGGCCGAATCGGTCTATCGCTACCCGTTTACCGACGAACAGATCAGCTATTACGGCTTTGGCGACAGCTTCTATAAACAGCTCTCTCCCGAAAAAGGCTGGAACACTGAAGCCGGCGGCGATGTGGAAATGACCGCAGCGGTGCGCACAGGCGTTACGCTCTTTCTGCACGAAATGAAAGACGAAATCGCCTTTAATGCGGCAACCTTCGAGAACGAAAACATGGACCGCACCCGGCGCTACGGCATGGAAGCCCGCATTGCCTGGCAGGTGGCAGCCAATTGCCGCCTGCGTGCCAATTATACCTACACTGACGCTGAGGTTATCCGCGGTGATGACAAGGGCAACACTATTCCACTGGTGCCTGAGCAGAAAGTCTCATTCAACGGACTGCTGCAACTGCCGCACAACATCAGCGTCTATGCGGTTGCCACTTATGTTGGATCAAGCTACATCGGCGGCGACACCGCCAATCAGGCCGAAAAACTTGAAGATTACATCGTGGTGGACGTTGCCGCACGCTACCGCCCCGCCGGCGTGACGGGGCTGGAACTGTTCGCCGCGGTTGACAACCTGTTCAACGAGAAATATAACACCACCGGGTTCACCGGGTGGTCCGGCGAGGCACTCTATCCGGCGGCCGGCATCACCGCCCGCGGTGGCGTACGCTATAGCTTCTGAATTATTGCGCGCCGAAGCACTCCATTAACATGGCATTAAGCTGGGTGCGCAGTATCTCAAAGGAGAAATAGCGCTCAGCAAGTTTGTAGTTATGGTCGGCAATTTCCGCGGCACGGGCCGGATTATCCAGAATCTCGCACGTGTCGCGGATCGTTTGCGCTGAAACATAACCGTCCATTTCTATACTGCGGAAACCTTTCGGTTTAATGTCGTATTTGTAGATCGAATAATCGTTCACCACAATCGGCCGGCGGTAATAAAGCGCTTCCAGAAATGCGTTGCCGAAGCCTTCAATGTAGGAAGGATATGTAACAATATCGCAACGCTGATACATGTCCGCCAGTGTATATATCTTGCGTCCATCCGGCAGTATCCCGCGCGTCTCGCTCACGTTGTCGGCACATAGCACCAAATCCACTTTCAACAACTCGGCATATTGCAATACGCGTGAATAGTATTCCTCGCCTTCATCCCCCGCGGCATGCGAAATAACCAGCTTGGCCGGACGCCCCAGACGGTGCACCAGTTCAATGGCATGCTCAATACCCTTGCGCTTGACAATGCGGGTCGGCTGTAAAACAAAAACCTCATCCGGCGCAATGCCCAACTGTTCACGGATATCCTCAGAATATTCATCGGCGGGACTCGGCTCATGGTTGAAATCCATCACATTCGGGACAATCACCGCCGACAGTCCACGCCGTAAACTCAACTGGTGATGCTGCGAAGAGTTCAGCACCGCGTGCTGAGCCATGAACAGATTCGGCGGAAACCCTGTTGCCAGATAGTCCCAGCAGGCATTTTGCAAAAACCGCGCCCGTTCCCAATAAAAATCGTGATGATGCGCAATCATTTTGATCTTTGACTCCATCATGTATTCAGAAATCGCCAAACCAAGCGGAATATTGAACGGTATCGTGATTGCATTTTCCGGCACCAGCACATCGATTTTGAACTTTTCAACATATTCGTAAATGTGCTCTTTGATGCCGCGTTTGCATTCCTCTGTCAGCAGCGAGATGTCGCGCGAACGGGTTGTGTGCCCGAAACAGGCCTCATGAATTGACCAGATTTGTTCATTGCGAAAATGGCACTCCGGCACCAGCAGCGAACGGCTCGCGGGAGTTTCCAGCTCACCAGCCATATAGTAGCATTCATGTCCTTCATCCCGCAGCACCTTCGCCCACTTGAAGGTCTCCAGCGAAACGCCGTCTGTTCCCGCAAAACGTGTCCCGATAAATCCAATCCTCTTCTTAGCCATGCTACCCTTCCCCTTGTTGCTTATTTATCGAAATCCAGCCGCCGCTGTGATGTGCCGCGTAAACACCAAGCACCACTTCAACCGCATGCGCCGCCGAACGGGCGGTAACAAACGGTGCCCGCCCCGTAAGACATGCATCCACAAAATCCTCAATCTGCGCGGCATGCCCTGACCCGTAATAATCTTTCCCGGGAATTGCCGGATTCGGCCGCGAACCGGCAGCCTCCAGCAGTTCAAGTAAGGCCGCGGTCTTTGTTCTGTCAGCACAAAGCACCTTCAGCGGTTTGTCATGACGTACCTCAACCGATGCCAATGTTCCATGAATAAAAACGTTCGGCTCCCACTTCAGATGGCTTGAGCTGGTCGCTTCAAGCGTGCCCAGCACACCGTTATTGAAACGCATTACCGCGACTGCCGCATCCTCGGTTTCAATCACATCACCATGCGTCTGATTGCTGTAGGTGCCGGCCAGTGAAGCAACCCCGCCCATCAGCCAGGCAACGATATCAACCATATGAATAGCCTGATTAATCAGCACGGAACCGCCTTCTTCAGCCCATGTTCCGCGCCAGCGGTCAGATCGGTAATAGTCCGGCGAACGGTAACAGCGCATCTGTGCGCCGGCGGTTAGAATTTCACCGAAAACACCCGCCGCCAGTTGGTCGCGCAGCGTCAGAAACACCGGACTGAAACGATGCTGAAAAATCCCGGAAAACACCAGCTCAGGATGCGCAGCACCGGCAGCCAGCATTTCAGCAAGCTGAATATTGTCCGCGGCAAGCGCCTTCTCACAAAGCACATGCCTGCCGGCCGACAATGCCGCTACCGCCAGCGGGGAATGCGACGCATGATCAGTGCAAATACTCACCGCATCAAGCTGAGCATCCGCCAGCACGTCATTATAGTCAGCGGCAACATGCTCGATCGCAAAATCTTCCGCCAATTTACGGGCGCGGTTGAGGTCAAGATCACACGCATAGACCAAATCAACATGCGGTAAGCGCTTCAAACAATCGGCATGCGTCCGTGAAATCGTCCCGCAGCCGATAATGCCAACTCTAAGTTTGTTTTTTTTCATTTTTTTACCGTAGGATCTGCACTAGCATTCGCATAGATTTCCGCCATTTTCAATTATTTTCTCGAACCCGCTGACGATTTCGCGTAAATAGTGGCTTATGAAACCGTCCATGTGGGATATTCTTTTTAATCTGTTGCTGCTGGCATTATGGATGCGCGAGTGGTCCTATCGGGAAAGGCAGACATTATTCAACCCGTATCTCGAAACCGTCAAGCGCAGCAGCGACGCTGTGCTTGAACCGATGCGTGCGGCGCTCGGATTAAACCGCATGCGCGTTGTCCTGCTGATTACCGCCGTCATTCTGCTGGCTATGCGCGCACTGCTGGTGCTCAATGACAGCTCATGGCTCACCGGCATCGGCCGTGAGATAATCAAACCGCATACAGCCGACTTCATGCCCGCTTTCATGCTCAGCATTTTCTCTTTTGCCATGTTTTTATTCAATCTCTGGGGAATGTCATTAATCTATTGCCGCGGCTCTGAACACAATGTCGGCGCCCATCCGGTTGAAGCACTCTTTTTTGCCGCAAAACCATTCACCGCCATTCCCGCAAACTTGCGCCCCGCCGCTCTGCTGCTCTACGGAGTGCTGCTCGGCGCAGCCATACACTTTTTCCCGGATTCCGTCGGCACGGTCCGGCCGGGATTTTCCGGTTTATCAAACATGATCCCACGCCTCATTATTTCCGCCCTGATCGGCTGGACCATGATGCTTTCGATTCTGCTTAATCTGCTGTTCGCATTTATCATTCTGTCGTGGGTTTCCATGTTTACCGGTTCAATGAACCTGGCCATGTTTACCCGTGACTGGATCGACGCAATTATCGGCCCGTTCCGGCATAACCGCTTCCGGATCGGTATGCTCGATCTGACAGCCATAATCTTCTTTATCGCCGTTGGTTTTATACAGCAGATACTGATAAACATTCTTCTCAGAAGTTATCAGTCGTTTCTATAAAACGCCAAACAGGCGGCAGGCGTTACTCCATAACTGACCAGCCAGTTCCTCAAGCGGGCGGCCGCGCACATCCGCCAGCAGCGCGGCAACGTGTTTCACCAATGCCGGCTCATTGGCGCGCCCGCGGCAGGGCTCCGGAGCAAGAAACGGACTGTCGGTTTCTATTACCAGCCGGTCAAGCGGCAGTGTGCGCGCTGTTTCCCGTAAGGCGGCGGCATTTTTGAAGGTCATTATCCCGCTGAAACTTATCATGTATCCCGCATCTACCAGCTTATGCGCAAACTCAGCACTACCCGTAAAGCAATGCAAAACCCCGGGCTCACCGCTAATCCGGCCGGAGCACAGACGCGCATGAGCCTGCAGACACTCAAGCACCGCCTGCTCGGCCTCACGGCAATGCACAATCACCGGCAGCGTATATTCACGCGCCAGCGCAAGCTGCGCTTCAAACAAATCACGCTGCCACCGGGAACTTTCCGGCTTGTAGTGCAGATCCATGCCAATCTCACCAACCGCGGCAACCGTCACGGCAGATGCATCCGCCGCCCCCAGCCGGGCACTCAAGGCTGCCACTATCGCCGCATTATCCGCCGCCGCCTGATCGCGGTCAAAACCCAGCGCCAATTGCACCTGTTCAGGATAGGCGGCCGCCGCGGCTTCAGCCGCAGCATTCAACCGCCCCGACCCGCCCACGGCAACACAGCGCACAACACCGGCAGCCTGCGCGTTGCGCATCCAGTCGGCAACCGACGGACTATCCCCCGCCTGCGGAAAATGAACATGCGTGTCAAATAATTTCATCACAACAACTTGCCCCATCCCACCCCCGCAGGTCAAGAACAGGGGTCAAAGAACAAAATTAATGAGCCTTTGGCAGACTAACTGCGCATCCCGGCAACCCAGGGGGGGGCTAAATTACTTTGTCAATTCACAAACAGGCGTCGTCGGCGTCCGCCCCCGCAGAAGCATCTTTACAACCATCGAGGTTGAAGGTAGAGTTAAAGACGAAACTGTGTTTAGCGAACAGCGTGAGGAATTCTTGAAAGCCCATCCGGAAAGATTTACTTATGATGATGACGGAAACCTTCTACGCGATGGCCGCTTCGACTACACCTGGGAC
>PXDI01000208.1 GCA_003565095.1 PVC group bacterium
CAACAGTCTTGGTGATGCCCGGCATCTGGCGCGGCATGCGGCGGAAATCGGTGCTGATGCAGTGGCGGCAATTGCACCGGGTTATTTCAGGCCGGGGTTGGATGAGTTGATTGACTGGTGTGCGCAACTGGCCGGTATGGCACCGGAATTGCCGTTTTATTTCTATCATATGCCTTCTGTGAGCGGAGTTGCTTTGAATGTGACCGGTTTTCTTGACAAGGCCGGCCAGCGGGTGCCGAACCTGGCAGGGATCAAGTTCACCCATGAAAACCTGCTGGACTATTTCGAGGCGCTTCGCCTCGACGACGGCCGTTACGATCTGCTCTGGGGGCGTGACGAGATTCTGCTGGGTGCGCTGGTCATGGGGGCGCGCGGTGCGGTTGGATCAACCTACAATATCTTTGCCGCACTCTACCACAGGCTGATTTCGGCTTTCGAGGCTGGCGACCTGACGACTGCCCGCGAAGCTCAGGCCCAGGCGGTGATCTGTATCAACAAACTGGCCGCTACCGGGCATTTCTTTGCGGCGCTCAAGGCCGTGCTGCGTGCTCAGGGCGTGCCGATCCGTTGCGCCGTCCGTCAGCCATTGCCGGTCGCGCCGGTGGATCAATTGATGCAAACAGCGGAAAGGATGAGAAGAATTAGCAATGTTTGAAAATATGCGTAAAACGGCGCTGACAGGTGCAGGCCTGTTGCTCGTGCTGGCGGCGCTGGCGCAAGGCGCGCTGCTTGAGGAGGATAATATGATCATTGTACGTCCGGTACGGATTACAGAGCCGGTGCTGAACCCCGGCAAGGGATGGGTGTCATATGGATGGCCGGGCTCACCGCCCGATCACGCGACGCAACCCCGCGCGGGCGGAGAAAAATCACAAGCCGAGATCGCCCTCGCCAGCGTCGGCTATCGCCGCTTCGAGTGGGGCCTGCTCCAGCCGGAGGAGGATCGTTTTGACTGGTCGCTTCTCGATGCGTTTATTGAGCAATGGACTGCGCACGATAAGCAGCTCGCTTTTGGTGTGATGAACGCCAACACGCATTCGCGCATCGAAGGCGGGTATGTTACGCCCCGCTGGGTGTTTGCGGCGGGTGTGCCGGAACGGACGTGGGAAATCAAGCCGGGCGGGGATGGGGCCAAGGGTAATGCGGGCATGAAAAGGGAACCGCGCGATTGGCATCATCCGGTGCTGATGGAAAAGATCGACGCCTTTGTTGCCGCCTTGGCCAAGCGTTACGACGGGCATCCCGCTATCGCCTTTATTGACATCCGATCCCACGCCAACTGGGGGGAAACCATGTCGGAACGGCATGCGGAAATCTACCACAGGCATTTCAAAAAGACGCGCTTGTGTCAGAGCGTTCATGCGCACGGCGGTAATGTCACGAAACAGGCCGAATGGTGCATCAAACGCGGCATTGCGGTGCGGCGGGATGGAATCGGGGGCTCCCTTGGCGAAGAACTGGTGCTGGCAATCAATAAGGTGCCTGCTGTTTTTGAATTCTGGGGATCATTGGATTATCTGGAAAAGCGCGGCTGGTGGAAAGACGGAGAATTGTTGACCAAGGCAATTGAGGTTGGCAGGCCGACCTATGTCGAGATCATTCGCAGTTCGCCTCAGTTCATCCCCGAGAACCGTGCTCTTATTGACAAGGTAACCAACCGCATCGGTTATCATTTTGTGTTGGAAGAGACCCGCTATCCAGCGTCTGTGGAACTGTCTCAGCCGTTTGATTTGCAAAGTATCTGGATCAACGAAGGCGTGGCGCCGATCTTTGTGCCTTGCGTGGCCGTAGCAGCCCTGGTGGATGTCGAGAACAAAACCATAATCGCCAGAACCCCGCTCGAAGGGGTGCAGCCCGGAGAATGGATGCCCGGTGTGCGTGTGGAATCTGCCACCCCGGTTGCTTTTCCGGGCGACATTCCCGCGGGCCGGTACCATCTTGCCATCGGCTTGTTCCGTGACGCAGCCGATGAAACACCCGCCTATGTGCTTGGAAGTGACACCACCATGATGGGGCGCTGGCATGTGCTGGGTTCAATCCATGTTGAAGACTGATTTGTTCATGATTGCTCCGAAGTAGGCCTCGGTCCGCCCAGAGTTACTGGTTCTATTCAAATGAAGAAGGTGATTGAGCATGCGGCTCGTGAGTAAACACTCCATGTGAATAGGTGTGTTGATCTTGTTCATTGGTTATCTGTGCGGCTTCAAGCCATGCCGTCCATACCGCATCGAGTTCTTCATCAGTAAGGTTTTTCAGATCAAGATCCTCTTCGCTCAAAAACTCATCGCGGATTTTATCCATTGTGCATCATCCTTCCCTGGGCATGAATGGAAGCAGCTTCCCGGCACGTTCCGTCATCAGGTTGTGGGCTTTTTTCAGCGTCAGATTCTTGATATCTTTAGCAATTTGCGGCCATGCTGCGGCCCATTCTTCCGCGGAGTTCATATAGCGCAGCAGGCGGGCTTCATTGGCATGAATCATTTGCCTGCGCTCAGCATCCAGCGCTGTTTCCAGTTGCTCGATACCCAGCCCGACCGTGGCAAGAACCGGGCGTTGCTGCGATAGTTCTTTCACCAGATCTGGGTATTCGCATGACAAGTCCCGCAGATCCCTTGCGCTGCGTGAGTGCAATATTTGAGACTCCGGCTTATCCATGATGCGCGCCAGTTCTCCGATAACCGCATAATCCTTTTCGCGGTTGGTTTTTTTCATTTCCGCCAGCTTACAGACATCAACTTTTGGTATTCCCGAATAACTGCTTGCCCAGATCTCTTCAACTTCTGTCTGACTGATTCTTGGCGGGCGTGATACAAAATCGGTTCTGACACGCATTCCGTTGTGCTGAAACTCGAGATGAGAACTCCATCCGCCCGCCAGCCAGCGTATATCCAGCGGAGCGCCGAAACGGTAATGCGCACCGTATGATTCCAGTACGCTCAGAATATGTTCTGTCGTTTCATCGTCTTCACGGATGATCCAGTCACCATCTTTACTCATAACCGCCAGCCGATAGAGAACAACTGCCTGTCCGCCGGCAAGAACCGCCCGCTGGCGGCCTGCGTTGAATTTCTCCGTAAGATCGGCGTAAATATTCATCTGACTGCTATTCCGTTTTTTTTATACGATGACTGCATAAGAAAAACATAGCGGAAAGCTGTGAGAAAACAAGTCGAAAGGGAATGGCGCAGCGGCGAAGAATCGCTGCGGGCGAGCGCCATTCGTGATGACTCCTGAGGTTTAAGCTGGACAGGTTTGGCAATGTTAGATCATCTTCTATTATAAGTTCATCATGATAAAACCCGATGTTTAAAGATGGCTCCTCAGCAAAATCTGTGGGTAAAAACTGGCTCGGGGAGTTCGCCCATCGTGTGAAATAGTGCTATTTTAAGCACATCGAAGCTCCGGAAACCAAAGGATTTTCTCGTAACAA
>PXDI01000078.1 GCA_003565095.1 PVC group bacterium
ATTCATACATCGGCTTTTATGCGAATAAAGCTGTGCGAGGAATTGGTAGAGTGGTTAAGACGATTACTGCCGACCTCGTTGATGGACGAGTGCAAGTCCATGCCATACAACCCCAGGGGCAAATAACAGAGAAGGACGCTTGCCGTATAAAGGAGGCTATCAGAACGTGCAAACACTGGGACCTCTCTAAGGGGTGTAAATTTCACCTTGTGGATAGCTTCCACGAAACAGAGTTCAAAAAGATTTCAAAATGGGGGATGCGCGGTTTCAGGTACTTCAACCTGAAAGACTTACTGGGGGTATCCGAGTTGCCTGGGCCTGATGAGATTGCATTAAAGCTATCGCAAAAGACTTGGGAATAGACTGGTATCACTTTGATATTGAGTGATGACCGAATGATGTGCGGGTGTCACAGGGCAGAGGGGGGCAGAAATTACACAATGGGGAACCCGATTCTTTCCCAATCACCTTCTTGTGTAAAAGAAAACATTATATGAGGACGGATGAGAAAATTAACTCCCCCTCAAAACCCAATCCTGCCAGCGATTCCTTTCTTGACTGACAATTCATCACGCAGTGCTTGGAGTATATTTTCTTCAGTATGGTTTTCGCCGATGGTCGAAAGCCTTTGCCAGGCGGCTTTGATGTCGCCGGCGGTCAGGTTGCTCATTGCCGTGAGTTGGGCGGATACATGCCTGCTGAATGATGCCGCTTCCGGGAAGTAGCGTTGAATCAGGCTGATAATCGCATCCGGTTTTAGATAGCCGAACTTCACTTTCCACGCAAAACGCCGCAGAGCGGCGGCGTCCAGACTGTCGAGCATGTTGGTGCAGCAGATCAGCACCCCGCTGAAAGTCTCCATCTGGGTCAACAGTTCATTGGTCTGGCTGACTTCCCATGAGCGTTGCGCGGTTGTGCGATCGATCAGCATGCTGTCGGCTTCGTCAATCAGCAGCACAGCATTCGTGCGGTCTGCCTCGCGGAAGGCATCGGCAATGTTCTGTTCAGTTTCACCCACCCATTTGCTGATCAGATCCGACGCGCGTTTCTGGATCAGTTCAACTCCGCAACTGTCAGCCAGATATTGTGCTAAAGCGGTTTTGCCGGTTCCCGGCGGACCCCAGAAGAGCATCCCGATGCCGCATTTGCTAATGCCCTCCCGCATACTGCGCATTGGGGAAGCCAGTCTGGCCGGATCGATATTGATATTAATAGCCGCCGGATCGTAGTGCTGTAATGATACCGTGTTTGACGCAGGCATGAGGGCGTCGACCGCTGTGGCGTGACTGCGAACAATCGCTTCAAGCGTTTGTTCGGGATTGGTCACAGAGGTTCCGGCTCCGCTGATAGTTGAAATACTGTTTATGGCGGAAGCTATTCCGCCAAGATTAATGGCATAGCGCGCGGACATCTCTGCTATTTTCTGGTCAGATATGGCGGTCTCCAGCTCGGATTGTTTTAAAAGCCGTTTCCAGATGTTCCGCCGTTCGCTGTTGGTGGCGCGGTTGAATTTGATGCTGAAAGCAAAACGGCGCATGGTTGATTCTTCAATCAAGCCGGTAGCGTTAGTGATCCAGATCATACGATGACGGTTGTTGTCCATGAAATCATTTAGCCAGCCTTTATCGGGGCTTTTGGAATCGCGTATGAACCAGCAGCCCATATTTAATAACCGGTCGGCTTCATCGATAATGATGACGCCATCTTTTTCCGGTGCGCAGCATTGCGCGGCGGATAAAGCCATGCGACGGTCTTCAGATTTGCCGTACTTCACAATATACGCCCGCAATCCAAGTTGGGCGCAGAGCGCCCGCGCAAATTCGGTTTTACCGGTACCCGCCCGGCCATAGAGCAGGAAGTTGGCAGGCGCACCGGATGAAAGTATGTCTTTGATAATTGCGGCATCGGTTGGTGTTACCGTGCAGGACTTCAGGTTGTATGCGGAATGCTTTTCAACCTTGAAAAAGTTGTCGGCCAGGGGAATGTCGCTTACCCCGCAGATGTATTGGTAGATGGCGGTGCTTATATCGACCAGCGCAATAGGGTTAGTCTCCAGTGGCTCAATTATGCCGGTGCGCAAAAGTTTGCCCTCGTTTGAAACGATCTTGAACATGTCACGCGGCGGCATGCCGATTGCCTGTGCGGCAACAGTTACATATTGCCGCAATGTGTCCATGTCGTGTCGCAAAAATTGCTTTAAATAGCCTGAAAGGCTGACGCAGTATAGGTATTGCAGCAGGAGCGTCTCGTTATTATTCAGGGCAAATAAGTTACGGATGTGATTCAATCGTCTGATGGTGATATCTTCCACCTTTCCCGCGTAGCGATTGAAGCCATTTTCGATTATCTGGCGTAAGCGGGACATATACCTCCTGTCTTTTTTCTTGCATGAGCCGATGGCCATCACAACCTCTTCGATGTAGGTCATGCCGGAGCGCTTTATTTCCTTGCAGATGCCAAGTTCGCCGATTGTCGCAGATTGTATAATTTTCTCTTGAAGTTTGCATGGGGCGGCATGCAGTACCAGTTCCAGCAGGCTGTCTGTCAGCTCGTTATGACTGATAATGTTTGCCACATAACGCCGCAGCGGTACCCGCACTTCTGCTGGTAAGCGTCTGCAATGTTCCCATTGATTAGTGCTTCTTCCGCTTCTGCTCATGACACACACTCCTTTGATCTGATTTATCTTTTCCGCCAATATAACAGGGGCAGACGGACATAGAGTGTCTGTGAGGGAAAAGCAGAAAATAAAAAGCAGAAAGTAGAAATGATTTAGATTTACAAAGTTATCCGTCTTCATCCCTGCGGAACTCTGCCGTGACAAGACGGAGGGCGGGCTGGTTCTGGCTGTGCTATTTGGCAGCTAATGGCAGTGCAGAATTGTACATCTTGTCAGATATATGAAAGCCGCAAGCCCGAAGGTCTGATAGGGCTGACTCGACATCCTTTATGATGCCTTTTTTGTATGCTGCCAGAAGACATTACAACAATCACCCTGCGGCTCCGAGGGCGGCGGCCAGGTCTCAGATAATTCATGTTCGTCTTGTTGAAAAACTGCAACACCGTATTGTCCGCAGGTTACCAGAAACTCAACTCTGGAGACCCCGGCGAGCCGTGCAGCCAGGCCGCTTGATATCTTTCCCATTTCATAGAGCTTTAGCGCTGATGCCATTCGCAGTTCTTTGTCCAGTTCGCTTTCACGACGGCCAAGCGCTACCGCTAATTCAGGGCCGCAATCTATGGTCATTGTGCTCATGACTGTAAAACTAGCATGTCTTTGTCGCTGTGTCACACGTTTTTAATTTCTTCAAACGGACATTTTGTGTCGGTGCGGGGATGGTAGAGTGGGTGTGTAATGATAGAGGTGGGGTTGGAGGGAGGGACTAGCGACTAGGCGCTCGGGCCCAGGGACCAGGGGTTTAG
>PXDI01000041.1 GCA_003565095.1 PVC group bacterium
AATGCAGAATGGGGAAATAGGAAAAGCATAATTTCTTAATTCAGAATTGGACGTTGGATGTTGGACGTTCTAGAGTGGTTCTCAAAAGTTTTGTCTTGGTACCGCTCGCCGACCTTCCTCCTACTCCAAGCCTCCGGCGGACAAGTGGTCGGCGAGCGGAAAAATCGAGAGAAAGAAAACAACAAAGCGCAAAAAAAAAGAGCCCACATTGAGCAAGTATTGAGGAAAACTGCTTGATTTGCTCAATCCGGGCTCAAGCTTGTTCTTTTACTGATCTTGCGGGAACCTATTTTTCCGTCCGCCGACCAAGGTCAGCGGACGGGAGAGAGAGATCCCATGAGTTGTGAGAGCCGATTCAATGAGTAGCCGCCAAATGTGCTTATGCTAGCGCCATTCCGGACTGCGGCCATAGAGGGGGAGGATCACTGTTAAGAATATCGACAGCGAGGCCGTTTTATGGCAGCGTATGATTCCATCATGAGAACGGGTATTGATTTTGTTGTGGATGTGGTGATGGGTCAGTTGCCGGAAGCGGGCATTTCCTGCATCATGATCGGTGGTCATGCGGTCAACCACTACGGGGTGATTCGGGCCACGCAGGATATTGATTTCATGATTGCGGCCTCGGCGTCCGACGCGGTCAAGCGCATCATGCGGGATGCAGGCTTTACAAATATCGCGGTGCATGAAACGGTTATGTTCTTCAATCAGCCTTGTTCGCCCTTGAGAGTCGATTTTCTTAAAGTGGAGCAGGATACGATGGAGAAGCTGATGGCCAAGGCCGTCAAGGTCAGCTATGCTGGAGCGGCTGATGTATGGGTTCCTCAGTTGCATGATTTGCTGGCAATGAAACTGTTTGCGCTGACAACCGGGGGACCAAAACGCAAAGACAGGGACTTTGGTGATATTGTGAATCTAGTGATTGAAAACGGCGTTGATGTTGAGCGCGATCTTAGAGCGCTGAGCCATGAATACGGCAGTGATGCCGTCTATGCCGAGTTGCAGGCACGGATCGAGGCGTTGCGCCATGCTTAAATTTCCCGATATAACGCCGGTCAAGGAACCGCTACTGCCGAAAATGAGTTTGCGGGAATATGCGCATTTCTCGGAGCGCTGCCTGCACAGCAACAAGGCGATAACCCCGCAGAACTGCCTGACGAAACGAGCCGACGAGGCCACCATGCAGCCCTTCCGGTTGTCTGGCAAGAAGCTTGTCGTGTAGGCCGCGTTCTTTCCCGCATCGAAAACACCCGCGACCGCTTTCGGAAAAAACTGCCTGCGGCTCTGGATACGCTGGAAAGGGGCTGTTGCTCTGCCGACGCGGCCGATCAATTTCAGGCACTTATCGAGCAGCGGGCGAAACGGCTCGAGTTTTGAATCGGATTGCGGGGGGAGTAGTAGGGGAAGACTGAAGACTGCAGACTGCAGACCGCAGACCGCAGACCGCAGACTGTAGACTTGTAAAGCGTCTGACGAGCTTCCTCCTTCGCGGCTGTGCCGACTCCGGCGGATAAATGCTGGGCGGACAAGAGGATTCTGCTCAAGGCAGTGTAATAAAGAGAAACGCGCCCTGGTTGAGCAAGAATTGGGTACAACACTTTTGTTTGCTCTTCCTCGGGCGCTTGTTTCTATTGTGTAACAGCCGCTGATCAGAATGTAAAACGTATAACGTTATTATGTTGCGCGACTTGGTTGATCGCGCAATATAAGGTGGTTTTTTGTTGCGCAACGGGTGTTTATATGGCACATTCACTCTTGTTATGCCAAAGATAATTCCAAAAAGTTATTATGATTCTTTGATCGAAGTGATCTCTAAATTTACGGATGGGGCATCAATCAGTGCTATTATTGATGTCCTTCCGACCCCGCCCCCGAAAAGAACTTTGCAGTATCATTTGTCCGTTTTATTGAAGCAAGGGCTCATTGCCTGTGAAGGCAAGGGTGTAGCGCGGCGTTACCATGCTTCAGTTGTGCTGCCGTCAGATAGCAAGGAGACAACACCCGGTGCCGATCTACACCTCTCTAATCAATCGCTCAGGATTAAAGACAGCGTGTCAGGTGCGGTCAATACCAGAAAACCTGTCGGATACAGGCGTGACTTTCTTTATAGTTACCGCCCCAACGAAACATTCTATCTGCCCGCCGATGTGCGTGCGTCACTTGCCAAAGCAGGAACAATTGCCGGAGATGAACAAACCGCGGGGACTTATCTGCTTAAAATCTATAATCGTCTTATGATCGATCTGTCCTGGAACTCAAGTCGTCTTGAAGGTAATACTTATTCTCTTCTCGAAACAGAGCGCCTGCTTGAAGCCGGTGAGCGGGCTGAAGGCCGGAATGCCGAAGAAGCACAAATGATTATCAACCATAAAGCTGCGATTGAGCTTTTGTTTGATTCGGATCCCGGGATTGGTTTCAACCGTTATACAATATGCAACCTGCATGCGATTCTTTCTGAGAATCTGCTGTCTGACCCAAGTGCCTGCGGCCGGTTACGAACAAGAGCGGTTGGCATAACAGGAACGGTCTTTCATCCTCTTGAAACACCACAGGCAATCGAAGAATGTCTTGATCTGGTTCTGGAAAAAGCCGAAAGCATCCATGATCCATTTGAGCAGGCCTTTTTTGGTATGGTACAAATGCCCTACCTTCAGCCATTTGAGGATGTTAACAAACGTGTTTCGCGTCTGGCTGCAAATATTCCGTTCATGCGGATGAAGCTGTGTCCTCTTTCCTTCATAGATGTTCCCTTGAAGGATTACGTAAAAGGAATGCTCGGGGTTTATGAACTCAATGCTGTTGAATATATCAGGGATGTTTTTGTATGGGCATATAGGCGCTCATGCTCAAGATACTCTGCGGTAAGGCAGTCTCTCGGGGAGCCCGACCTGTTTCGGATGAAGTACCGTAATGAACTGAAAAGTATTGTATACGAAGTAGTCAGTGGCCGGATGTCTAAAATTGAAGCCATTGAATTTATCAAAGGCGCTATCCCGGATATGCTGTCTGCGGGCGATCGCCAAAAGTTTATGGAAATAGTTGAGACAGAACTTACTTATCTTCATGAAGGCAGTATCGCTCGCTACCGTTTGAAGCCTTCGCAATATGAAAATTGGGCAAATAACTGGCATCAGTAAATTGGATCTCCGCCAACGGCGGGTTAAACGTGGAGCAGGGGCCCCGCATTCTGCGGGGTAAACGCGGGAGAACATCGAACATTCAACATCGAATGCAGAATGGGGGAATAGGAAATGCATAATTTCTTAATTCAGAATTGGACGTTGGACGTTCTAGCCTGATCTATTCATCAAGATAAATTTGAGTGTCAGATTAGCTTACGGAGGGGAGGAATACAACCACGGATGACACGGATTTCACGGATAAGGTTTGATTATTGTGAT
>PXDI01000275.1 GCA_003565095.1 PVC group bacterium
CCACGGATATCGATTGACTCAAGTTTCTCCAACGCGCCGCCGCCTTCCGGCAATTCTTTGCCGCACGCATCCAGAAAACGCACCCCCAGCGCACGCGCCATACCCATTCCACCGTCATTGGTGGCACTGCCGCCAATGCCGATCAGGATTTTACGCGCGCCTTTGTCCAGCGCCGCACAGATCAATTCACCTGTTCCACGGGTGGAAGTTTTCAGCGGATTGTATTCTGAAGATTTTAATAAAGCCAGCCCACTGGCGCAAGCCATCTCAATGACGGCCGTATGGCCATCCCCGGTCATTCCCCAAAAGGCCTGCGCCGGCCGGCCCAGCGGCCCGCTGACGCGCCGCTTGTGAATTTTGCCGCCAGTCGCCTCAACAATTGTCTGTACCGTGCCTTCGCCGCCGTCGGCCATCGGTATTTTTCGCACGACAAGGTGTTTGAGCGCTTGTTTCAGTCCGGTCTCAATACACTCAGCCGCCTCCAATGCCGTTAAAGTTCCTTTAAAAGAGTCCGGAGCAATGCCGATAATCAATTTTGGTTGTTTCTTCATGCCCCGCATGATAACCGCATGACTGCCACACTGTCAAGTCTTGGCTCTGTTTGGACTTTCCCCATTTTTTGCAGGATAACCATCTCAACATCCAACAACCAACAAGGAATGTCCAATTTACAAGGGAATTACATTCTCTACTTGTTCTTTTGATTATTCCTTGCTGGATATTGGATATTCACATTCACAAACGCACAAATTTATCACCGATAACCAGTTACGGGATCTGATGTCGAAAATATGGGGATACTCCCGTTGGCTCTGGTTTGGACGTTGACCCACCCTTGGAAAACTCCAATCTGAATAACCCTTACCAGAGCACTCAGGTGATCTGCCGTGATGCGCGGTATAGACCGAGCGCAAGAACGGCTAACATCACAATAATTGCAACGGCGAAAAGGGCCCGCATGGCAGATTCACCGGAGAACACACCGGCTTTTTGGAAAAGCGGGTTGTCAGTTTCTGTATTAAGCTGCACGGCCAGCGGTTCATGATCATACCCTAACAAGCGCTCAAGCGGTGCCAGATCGTAGCGGGGAGGTTGCGGCGTACCCACTGCCCCATAGTAAACAGTATACTCCCTATCCGGTTCGGCGAAAAAGACGGCTTGCCATACCGGCCCCTTGCCCTTTATCGAAACATTCTGCAACGGCGGGTTGTCATGATCTAACAGAGTTAATCGATAACGACGGGAACGTATCTCTGGAAAGTTAATCCGCAAAGACGCGTGCGTGAAGTCCCGAAAAGAAATGCGAGAGACCTGACCTGCGGCAATCTCACGCCAGACTTCGCGTCCATCCCTTTTAACCGGAATTTCGACGATCGCACGGCGGCTGAAGTTGGAATCGTCGCACATTAGCACAAGCGCTGTGAGCGGAGCTCCGTTATGTTCAATATCTAGAACCGTTGCGACCGGGTCACTTTTTTGACGGAGCGTCACAGCATCAAAAGTCAGCTCAATTTTACTTGGAACTCTACCGGCATCCTCCAACCGCTGTTCATATAAATGTACGGCATCCATACGAAAGGCGCGCGTCAAGATGCGCTTATGATCTTCGCGCATGGTCTCTTCATCACCTTCGAACCGGCGTGTCTCTCTGCGCAATGGTAACCGCGCTTCATCCACCACATCTTCTACACGGATTCTAAACTCGCGATAATGCGTGCTGTCTTCCTGCCAGGTGACTGATGTATTTCGCACATCCGCAAAACGGCTGTAGTCAAAAATGCGGACCCGTTCCGCAAGCAGAGTCTCACTTCCGTCTTCTCCCACACCCCAAACGCTCACGGTTTTTTCAAAATCTTTCAGCGGTGTTTCGAAAGATAAAACGTTGGCCCCGGAAGTACTTTTATCCATGATGAGACGCAATTCCAACCAGTTCTCTTCATTATCTGAAAGAGAGTCAATACGTGAAACACGACGATGGCGCACCATGCGTTTTTCACGGGCACCGGCCCGGCGCATCAGGTGGGGCACACCCCGGCCTTCTTGATCAGCAATGCGCACATCGATATCAGTTATTCCGATCGCTTTCCACATTCGACCGTCCAGATCCGTCGCCACCAGTTCCTGCTGCTCAAACGATCCATCCACACCGCGGATATAACGGTAACGGGTAAATGGTGATGCCCCAAAACAACTTACCGCTACAAGCGGCAAGACACATCCGATATAAAAAGCTCGTTTCTTCACTTGTTGATTCCTTCTGCTTCGGTTTCGCGAAAACGGTCTTCAAAACGTAAATATACAAACGCCCCTGCAAGCAACACCACACCCAGCAGAGTGAATGCAATAATCTTATAGAAGGGATCCAGTTGCGCCAGATCTGAGAAAAAGATTTTTAAAACGACGAGCGAGAAAAATGCGAGACCGGCCAAACGCACAGGCCGCACACGGTATACAAGACCGCCGGTCACCAACCCGAGTGCGAATAGCCCCCAGAATACCGATATGCCGCCAGCCCGCATCCCCGCCAGAAAATGTTGAAGAAAAGAGTTAACCTCAAAGGTGGTATATAGCAACAACAGAACCAGACTGCTGTAACCGAAAAAGGATCCGACTTTACGAACCTCTATTCCGTTGCCGATCGAAAAGAGCCGGAAAGCATAGAGAAACAGAAACAGTATCACGCCGAAATCCAAAAGGCGCATGCCCGCATCTACAAAACGGTACCCGGAACCATACAGGAAACTCTGGTAGGACAGCTCCCAGTATGGCAAGTCGACAAAGCAGAGTTTGGCAATAATTCCGACCGCAAAGAGGCATGCCAGCACAAGAAAAGTACGCTGCATGAATCCGGTGTATAGCCGCAGCATAACCAGCGTGGCTAACACCCAGAACGCCGTAAGCATCGGCAAGCGCAACGGATCCCAAATAAACAAAAACGTCCGATTTATTTCAAAATGCAGATAACCGAAAGCCATGATAAACAGCAGCACTCCTGCCGCAATAAATCCAAGTGAAGGACTAAACAGCGGTTTGATGTCATTGCCGGACTTCAAGCGCAAATCACGGGCGGGGGCAACCGGGTTGTGCAAAAGCCGCATTGCAGCGGCAACCGAAGCTACCGGTGTACCAAAGGAAATCAGCCTGCTCAATAAAATACGCCCATATTGGAAAAGCGATATATCAGCAGGCAAAGGCCCACGAAAAGAACTGCCGAGATCAAGATACAGAAAACGTACAAACACAACCAAATACAAGGCACAGGCCGTGTGCTGCAAGAAACGGCTGTCGAGTTTATTCGCCATCCACAAAAGAATCAATGCCTGGACACTCCAGCAGAGCGTGAGCCACTGATCTGACAACAGTAACGGCAGGGTAATAATCAAAAAGAAAGCAGCCAAG
>PXDI01000283.1 GCA_003565095.1 PVC group bacterium
AGGATATTCTCATATATGATCCTGCGCTCGCCGGCGGCGGACTTTCATCTGCTGATCTTGCCCGTGCGCGCGTGGTGGTCTGGAAGGGATTCTGCATAGTGCATCAGGCCTTCAGTGTTGAATTGGTTGAAGCGGTGCGTAAGAAATTTCCGGGCTGTAAAGTTATTGTGCATCCGGAGTCACCGCATGCGGTGGTGCAGGCGTCGGACGCACATGGTTCAACCGCCCAGATCATCCGCTATGTTGAGAACGCGCGTGAGGGCGAAACTGTTGTGGTGGGCACTGAGCATCATCTGGTGGAGCGGCTCGCGCAGGAACATGCCGGCCGGGTGAAAGTGCTGGCATTGCGCTCATCTGTATGCGCGAACATGGCCCGGACCAATGAGGCGAATCTGCTGCGTGTGCTGGAGGATTTTCCCGCAGGTGCGGAAGTGCATGTTGAGCCGGAGATTGCCGCCGATGCACGGTTGGCGTTGGAGCGCATGCTGGAATTGGTTTGAGCAGAGACAGGGGGCAGGGGGACGGTGTGTGAGTGCACAACCAATCAGCTCCACGTGCTTTGTGGAACGTAGAGTAGCCACAAGGCTGGGGCGAAATTCTTGACAGAACTGGACAGGAGACAGATGGGTAATTTTTACAGACTTGAAGCTCCGTTTGGTCCAACCGGGGATCAGCCGCAGGCAATTGAGGCGTTGCAGCGCGGACTGGATGAGGGGCGGCGTTTTCAGGTGCTGGAAGGTGTAACCGGATCGGGCAAGACATTTACCGTGGCCAATGTTATTGCACGTCAGGCGCGGCCGGTGCTGGTAATATCGCATAACAAAACCCTTGCCGCCCAGCTCTACAGTGAACTGAAGGCGTTTTTTCCGTATAATGCAGTCGAGTATTTTGTCAGCTACTATGATTACTATCAACCGGAAGCCTATATTCCGCAGACCGACACATATATTGAAAAGGATGCTTCAATTAATAAGGAGATTGAGCGTTTACGGCTGTCTGCCACTAATTCGCTATTAGGACGCGACGACGTTATTATTGTGGCCTCGGTTTCGTGTATTTACGGATTAGGCTCACCGGAAGATTACCGTTCCATGCTGGTGCGCGCGGGGGCGGGGGATGAAATCGAGCGTGATGTACTGCTGGAGCAACTGGTGGCCATCCAGTATTCGCGCAACGATTACGAACCTGAGCCGGGTGCGTTCCGTGTCCGTGGTGACACTCTGGATATATTTCCTTCATATTCCACCCGCGGGGTGAGAATTGAGTTCTTTGGTGATGTGGTGGAAAAGATCATGGAGTTTGATGTTACCAGCGGGCGCAAGCTGCGCGAGCTGGATGAAGCGCTGATTTCACCGGCGAAACATTTTGTCATGCCTGAGGAGAAGATTGAACCGGCCATAGCATTGATTAAGGCTGAGCTGGCTGAACGGGTGGCCTGGTTTGAGCGTAACGGCAAGCTGATTGAGGCGCAACGGATTCAGCAGCGCACCCAATTTGATATCGAGATGCTGCGCGAGATTGGATATTGTTCCGGTATTGAGAACTATTCCCGTCATTTGGCTGCCCGTCCGGCCGGCGCCCCGCCTGATACAATGCTGGATTATTTTGACGGGGAATTTCTGACGATCGTGGATGAGTCGCATGTATCCCTGCCGCAGATCAGGGGCATGTTTAATGGTGACCGTGCCCGTAAAATGACATTGGTGGAGCACGGTTTCCGTCTGCCATCCGCCTGTGATAACCGTCCGCTGAATTTTGACGAGTTTTTTGCCAAGACCGGTCAGATTATCTGCACAACGGCTACCCCCGGACCATATGAACTGGAATTGTGTCCGGAACCCGTCCGGCAGGTAATCCGTCCCACCGGTCTGCTTGATCCGCCGATCGAGATCCGTCCTTTAAATAATCAGGTTGATGATTTGATTGCCGAGATTCGGGAGCATGCCGGACGTGGTGAGAGGATACTGGTTACGACGTTGACCAAGCGCACGGCCGAGGACTTGTCTTCGTATCTGAAAGAGCTTGGTATGCGAACGGAGTATATGCATGCAGATATTGATGCGGTTGAACGGGTTGAGATTCTGCGGCGGCTGCGGCTGGGGGATTTTGATTGTCTGATCGGGATTAACCTTTTGCGTGAAGGGCTGGATTTGCCGGAAGTGGCGCTGGTGGCGATTCTGGATGCCGACAAGGAGGGCTTTCTGCGTTCTGAGCGTTCGTTGATCCAGACCGCCGGGCGTACTGCGCGGCATGTTGACGGCAAGGTGCTGTTGTATGCTGACAAGATTACTGATTCGATGCGCCGGATGATTGATGTGACGCAGCAGCGGCGTGAGGTACAGATGGAGTATAACCGTCAGCACGGCATTACGCCAGTGGGGGTGCGGCGTGAGATTGGTGAATCGCTGGTGACATGGAAGCAGGCCGAGAAGGTTGAGCGGCGGATTGTGGCGGAGGATGGTGACAACTCGTATGACCTGGTAATGATGATCAGGGAGTTGGAGCGCGAAATGCTGGCGGCTGCCGAGGCACTGGAGTTTGAGCGTGCGGCGGTCATCCGTGACGAGATTGCCGAGTTAAAACGCGGGGTATAGGGCGGAAAATGTCTTAAGCACAGCGCCGGAATTACTCCGGCACTTCCTCAAGATCGATTTTTTTCAGCAGTTCTTCAATTGCGGTTGGCTGCGGACCGGGTTCGGTTACTTGCGGTCTTTTGATTTCGAGCCAGCCGACAGTGTGAAGAAACGCGATCATGACGGCAACCGGGCTGATGAAGCGGATGAAAACACCCCACAGGGATGCCAGTGTTATCACATGCACATCTGAACTATGCGACGGGTCGTCTTTCAGTCCGGCCAGCAGGCTCCAGAGATGTACATCCGCAAAATTGCGTGATCCGTGGCGGATTTCCTTGATGGCCTGATGCGGACCCCAGACCCATCCGACAAAGATGGCGATGAACAAGCCGCCGAGCGGTAGCAGCCAGTTGACGGAAATGATATCCAGCATATCAAAGAAGCTGTCGCCGGCGGAACCGAAGATGGCTACTATTGAATGCTGCAGCCATTCCAGCCGTGACCAGTCGGCCACACTGATGGCGCATAACACACCCAGCAGGGAAATGACTCCGCCGCAGACGAGGGCGGCTCTTTTGCGCGGCCAATTGCATTCATCAATAAAGAATGCGGTTGTAACCTCCAGCAGGCTGATGGCTGAAGTCAGCGCGGCGACGGTCAGCAGCAGGAAGAATAATGTGGCCCAGAGCGCACCCAGCGGGATGAAGTTAAAGACGGCGGGCAGCACCTGAAAAACGAGACCGGGACCCTCGTCGGGAACAAAGCGCATGGCGAACACTGCCGGAAAAATCGCCAGACC
>PXDI01000333.1 GCA_003565095.1 PVC group bacterium
CCTCGCTGCATAGCTTTCTGAAAAACACCGCAAAAAGGGACCGGTGACTTAGCGTCTAAATTAAAATCATTTTTTACTGTTGACCTTTGCCTGGTACTCTGACCCCTCCGCTTCCGGTGCTCGCTGTCTACGCTTCGTGCCGTCGTTACCTTCGACTACGCAAGACTCGCTTACGGCTGGTGGTTAGCCTTTACCGTCCCTGCCCGTTGACAGGGTGGGTTTCCTCCGAATGGTTTCTATCATCGTTTACCTTCCGATAACATCCCCCTTTCATGGATTTCGCTTGGCGCAATCGGGACGTGACCCCTATGCCCCCCAGGTCTGGCACTCCATTTTATCTGCCTGCTGCTCGCGACCTCCTGTCCCTTGTATATAGCAATCCTATGCAAGCAAGCAACACCAAAACAAATACGGCAAAAAGCCTTGCACCCCCGGGAATGCCGTCATGCCGACCAGCCAGCCCCTGTTCCACGAACATCTCCAACTCGTTGATGCGGGGATAGCTCTCTATCCCGAGTATATCATCGCGCACACGAGGAATATTGAGAATGGCGGCTAATTCAATTGCCTTCTTAAACATCAGTAAAGACTGGCCCAATACTTTGTCTTCTCTTCTACCCGAATTCAACCACTGTTGCCAATATAGCAATCCTAATACACGATAGGCATCAGGAGTCCAGGGCGAATCGACATGTTCCGAGATGAAAGTCTGAAACCCGGTTTCAATATCATGGAACTCCTGGCTGCTTCGTCCTTCAGGATAAAGCAACAGATATGAATATTGCATTTCTCTCAAAGCCTGAAGCGCATCTTGATGCTGATTCATATCTACAACACGCACTTTACTAACTTCCGATTTTAGTGTCCCATACATAAATTGCAGGCGGTATTCACCAGGATCCCGAAATATGGGTCGCATTATATTGGCGCATTCCGGGTCCGCTAATTTGATCCCGTCCGGGTGCGCCAATGTCAAAGCAATCTTCATGGCGTGGCTTGCCCCTGAATCTAACATAGCGGGATGCACCATATATAAGCCGTGTGACTCTTGCGCCGGCCCGTGGTAAAGCAATTCACCATCAATCGTCTCCATTTTTATTCTAACACTCGGGTAGAACGCAACCCAAATACCGTCATCCGATTCATTCGTAAACGTAAGAATAACCTCAAGCTTAGTATAGGGAAGTACCTGATCAGCATGCTGGGCGGTCATGGTTAGAACTGTATCATCCGCAGACGCAGAATACGAAAAAGACATAAACGACACTGCCGCAATAATCGTAGAAACAATTTGTATAGCATATTTCATAACATACACACCTTATTCATTGTCCAGTTGTCCGGGTGTTGCTACCCTTTTTCTGAGCAGATGCAAATGCTGAGGGTCAAATCTTGCTTGTTCATTAGTAACCAAATGCGCTTTTTCGTTCATAAGGTTAGGATTCTGTTCGTCATGACCACCAATCCCAATGTGGCCTAGTCCCATTTGGTGTCCGATCTCATGCGCCAAGGCCCTGGCCAGCAGTCCTGGTGGAGTGTCTGTGCGGGATTGCTGTTCCAGTATAGTCTCAATAAAAACTTGCCCGCCCTGCCGGCCTCGTGCAACCCTGTTATTGCTAAAGTCCCCCCAATAATTGCCCCGAACGATACCAGCTATCCCAGGCTCTTGGTCAGGATCCATGTCTGTATCAGTTGAATACTGAAATGACATGATATGCCACCCAGAAATTGTTTCCTGCACCGATAGTCTGCATATTGAAATGCGCTTCAGCTACAGCATCAGAGTCGCTAGGCACGTTCAACACAAAGTCTACCTCGCCGTTATTCGTTGCCACGCCTTCTGTATCATCGGCCACCTTGATATATGCATCTTTCATTGCTGCTACAAGCACAGACAAATCTGGGGCCATATGCGGCAGCAGGCTATCGTCATCATCATCATGCAGTGCGAAACGGATCACCGGGACATGGGCGACCCTGACAGTGGAGTTGCCGGGATTCACCTGTGTTACCTGCGTCTGAGCACCGGCCACGATCAAGCGTCCGCCCTGATGCTGCGGCAGAAGCTCGCCTTGTGTGACTTTAAGGGTGAAGTTTTGTGCCCCGTCCCACGCAACAACCTTGCCAGCCACCGCCGGTTGATTCGGTTTGGTAAGCGTGAACGGCACATCCATGCCGGGGGCCTTGCCGCTGACATATGTGTCGCCGTTGCCATATAAATTTGTTGTCGTCGTGGTAATTCCCCGAGCGCCGATGCGTATCCACCCGTTTTCAAAACGGCCCCGGCCAGAAGGTCTGGTGTCAAGATTGCGGGAGTGGTCCTGTGGTGTTAATCCGGTCCGCAAATTGACGTCAAGATAAACGCGCTGCGCAATATTTGCCGTACCGGTTATTTTGGTGATGCGTCCGATCACCATATTATCATTAACGCCCGGCGCGGCCATGGAGTCCACTTCCACATGCAGGAACCGCCAGACCGTCAGGGTTGGGGAGCAGTATTTTTTCCATTCACGAACTTCGCGTTCCGTGGGCGTTCCGGTTACATTAATGTGGCAGATACGCTGCTTATTGACGTTATTAGCTGTATCCGTTGCACCGGCAACGTGCTGTGCCACATCGTCGCTTTCCAGATTCAGGAGGAAGTTCTTGTCGCCGTTGGCCACCAGCCGGAAGTTGTCGCCGGGCTGCATGGTTACCTGAAAGAGGCAGTCGGCGGTTTTTTCGCCCGCTGCAAACACAAGCTTTTTGACGCCGCCTTCCTCGCCGTCGAATTTCCCGGCCTGTGCCGGTGTTTCCCCGCGGTTATCGTTGGGTTTTGCTCCGTCCACGCTGCCGTCCTTATCCACGGCATTGTCATGCGCGGACGGATCATCCACATCAAATGATTTCAGGTATATGTTGATTTCGCGCGGCGGCGCGACCGATAGCGTCACTTCGACCTTCACCCTGTCGCGCGGGGATTCCTCAACTTTTCCGTTTTCATCCATCCGTGCGCAGGGAAAAACGCGGAGTGACTTCGGCAGGTCTGTTCCGGCGGGGAATAATTCATCTTTCCAGTTCGGGCATGTATCAAGCTCATCGTCGTTATTGATGCTGTTGCCCTGTCCGATCCATTTGATTTCGTTCACGCCGATAACCGTCAGCGCCGCATCATCCCTGCAAGTCAGTTCATCAACTTCATAATCCATTCGCAAAACGGTGCCTTGCTGCACTTTGTTTGTTTTGACTCCTTCAACCCACAGCGATTTAACAAGACTGTTTCCGGCAACAGTAAAATCACCGGGCACCGACAACGGCGTACCGGCATTATATGCGCTGCCTTGCGTTTTGTCATATGTCTTCCATAATGCCACATGTTCCTGTCCTTGCTGC
>PXDI01000032.1 GCA_003565095.1 PVC group bacterium
AAGAGCTGCAGATGATTTATGCCAAAACGTCAAACATATTTCACCCCGGGTCCATACGGGCAGGCGTTTAAGGACGGGAAGTATTATTACTTTACCGACCGGCATGCGCTGGTGATGCGCGGCTGGCCGGATCCGCGGGCATGGCTTAAACGCCGCTCGCATAATTGGCAGCCGACCAGAAAGTTCGCCGATGAAGTTATTTGCAGCTGGCGGTTTTTTTGCGAGACTCCCCCGCCCCCGCCTCCAAAAACACCTTTTGAACTTGAGGATGGCCAGCTTTGTTTTCCGGGTATCCGCACTCAGGAGGAGATCGCCTATTATTGCACTTACCGTTATGAGAAGTGCCGTTGTGAGCTGCTGGCAACGATCCCGGCTGAAATTCGCGCTATTGTCGGGCAATATGCCGTCCGCCGCTGGCATATACTAAACATTCTGGCACGCTGTCCGGGTGCCGTGGATCTGCATCATTCCAACCCCGCCCTGCTCTATGCCATGGCCAGTAACTGGATATTTCATAAACCGGCGGTCACTAAACCGATGCGGGAAGCTCGCAGACTGGTCTGGCGCAAACAGCGGCAGATCCTTGAATGGCTGGGATTCCCGGGTACCAAGGCGGTGCGGCGGCTGATGGCCAGAATCGCGCCGGCGGAACTGGATATTCACACACTTGTTTTCTTGAAAGAAGCTCTGCATGATCCGGTCTGCCTGAAACTGCTGGGCCATTTGGAAATCCTGAATAAGGAAGCGCTGCTTTCAATCTCCAACCGCAACCTGCGGCCGCATGTCAGCCCAAAACTGGCGGAGGAGATCTCGCAATATGAGCCAACTCTGAGTGGCCTTACCACCGATATAAATGCCCCCAATGCACCATATCGCGTCCTTGCAGACACCGTCCGTATGGCGGAGATTGTGCAATGGCAGGAAGTTCCGACGGTTTTCTATTCAATGAAGCGGGTTAATGAAATCCATGATCTGCTCTCGGCTCGTATGCGGCTTGATGTTCTCAGCGGGTCAATGAAGCTGCCGGAGACTTTTTCTCCGCCGCCACTGCCGGGGACCGAGAACATCATCCCGTTGACCACGCCGATTGAAGTTGTGCAAGAGGGGCTTGAACAGCATCACTGTGTCGGGTCATACATGAATTTTATCATACAGGGAGTGTATTATGTTTACCGGGTTACCTCACCGGTAAGGGCGACCCTCTCCGTGGTGCTAAATCAGGGCAAATGGTCGCTTTCTCAAACCAAAGGCAAATATAACCAACCCATCCCGTTTGAGATTGCCGGTGAGTTATACTGCGAACTGCAAGACAGCAGGAATAGAGCTTTACAGGAAGCCTAAAATGCAGCATCAACAAAACGAACGAATCCTTAGACGCCGCCCACAGAGGGGCGGCCTACAAAGACTTTTTTCTGCTGTAGGCCGGGTCTCTGTGCCCGGCGAATCTGCTATTGTTGGAGGCTCCTGCAAAACCTCAGCGGCGGCAAAGGATTGCCGCCCTCCAGCCCGGATTTAAACGGTATTTTGGAGGGACGCAATCCTTTGCGTCCGTTCACGACAGGGGTTTTGCAAGAGCATCGTTGATGAACATTGAAAACGACAACTGGTAAAGGAGGAGGCACACATGGCATCGTATAATCATGTAATTCTGGCGGGTAATCTGACATCGGATATCGACTTGCGGCATCTGCCGTCGGGAACGGCAGTAGCGGACCTGCGGCTGGCAGTATCAGAGAAGTTCAAGCGTAAGGACGGCGAAAGCGTAGAAAAGACTGTCTTTGTTGACGTAGCGGTGTGGGACAAGCAGGCGGAGAACTGTGCCAAATATCTGGGCAAAGGCTCTCCGGTGCTGATTGAAGGCCGGCTGCAGATGGATGAATGGCAGACCAAGGAAGGCGAGAAACGCACCAAACTCCGGATACGGGCCAATACAGTGCAGTTTTTGAGTTCATCGCCACGAAGCAATCAGGATCAACCACAGGAAAGGTCTCCCGCAAACAAGCCGGAGCAGGAGTTTACCGACGACTTTGAAGATGATCCGCCGTTTTGATACAGGGAGTCAGCCCAGAGGGGGTCAGTCCTATATTTTAGTGATTCTTGAGGGCAAAGGGGTCGCCTAATTCAGTATTTTGAGCCATCAGAGCCCTAGCCTGAATTATTCACGAGAAGGGAATTTAACCACGGATAACACCGATTTCACGGATATAGAATAAGAATAATTTATGATGCTCTTGCAAAACCTCTGTCGTGAACGGACGCAAAGGATTGCGTCCCTCCAATTGAAAAACGGCCATATTACATGGATTCCTGGAGGGTCGGGCTCCGTCCCGACCGCATGAACGGGATTTTATGCAAGAGCCTGAAGAATAAGTTTGTTCACTGAAGCGGGTTACCTATAACCTTCCCCCATGCCCGATACATGCCAATACAGGATCGGAGTCGCCGGCTGGTCTTATCCGGACTGGGACGGACGGGTGTATCCGGCCAAGGCTGCCGACAAGCTGCGTTACGTCGCCGGCTTTGTAGACATGATCGAGATCGACAACACGTTCTATAGCATCCCCCGCCCTGCTGTTGTAGAATCGTGGAACCGGCGTACATGCGATCTGCCTGACTTCCGTTTCGCGGCAAAGCTGAATCAGCGCTTTACACATGAAGCCGGTTTCAACACCGGGGACATAGACGCCTTCAACGCAGCAATGCGGCCGCTGAGTGAGAGCGGCCGGCTGGAGCATCTGCTGGCGCAGTTCCGCTGGGATTTTACGGACAGCCAGGACAGCCGCGACAGGCTATGCCGGATCAATGACGGCTTCCATGACACAGCCCGGACGCTCACATTGGAACTGCGCCACAACTCATGGGAGCAGCCTTCAGCGCAGGGCTTTTTGGCCGCTCTCGGTATCGGTCTGGCCAATCTGGACTACCCGCTGGCGGACAACTCATTCACCATGCAGGTATGCACTCTTAGCGATCACGCCTATCTGCGGCTGCACGGTCGTAACAAGGCAGCCTGGTTCGATAGCAAGGCCGGGCGTGATGAGACATATAACTACTGCTACAGCGACAAGGAGATCAAAGACATCTCCGGGCGCGCGAACGCTATAGGCAGCAAGACCAAGACATTGACCATAGTCGCTAACAACCACTACAAGGGAAAGGCAATGCTCAATGCCCTTGAGCTGAAAAACAGCCTGACCGGCAAGCAGGTCGACGCCTCGCCCGAACTAGTACATACCTACCCGCGTCTACGACGGATTGCCAGCAATCCGCCGCCACCAAAAGCACGGCAGGGTGATCTGGGGCTGTAGTAGCAAGAAAGAAAGTAACAACATCACGTCCGGCCCAAAAGTTCATCAATAAACTCACTGCG
>PXDI01000401.1 GCA_003565095.1 PVC group bacterium
CTGCCCGTTATCCACCCGCCGGTAGCGTACCCGCACCACCGCCAGCCATTCTTCGTCAACCGCCCCCGGTGCACGCCGCCGGCCCGCCGCCCGCATGACATCCACCGCCTGCGACAAATCCAGCTCGTACAGCGCGGTAACTGACTGACCGGAACCCACTTCCCCGGCGTCAACCGTGTCGTCACGGAATTGCTCTTTTTTAAGCTGGCGCAGCTCGTAGCCAAGCTGCCGGTAGCGCTCCACCTGACGCGGATTGAATTCAACCTGGATTTTCACATCCTCGGCGATCGTGTTCAGGGTTGCCCCCAGATCTTCCACAAAAACCCGCCGCGCTTCGTTTTCAGAGTCAATAAAGCCATACGCCCCGTTGCCCTTGCTTGCCAGCGTTTTGAGCATGGTGTCATCATACGTGCCCATGCCGAAACCGAAGACCGACAAATAGAGCCCCTGACGCCGGAATTCTTCAAGCTGTGTAAAAATTGACTCCGCCACCGTCTCGCCGAGATTCACCACACCATCCGACATCAACAGAATGCGGTTCTCGCCGCGGCTGACAAAATTGCGCGCGGCCTGTTCAAACGCCAGACGCAAACCAGCCTCTAGATTTGTTCCGCCGCCACATTGAATGCTTGCAATGGCATGCAGGATTTTCTCGCGTTGCGCCACCGGGGTGTGGCTCAACAACAGCCGCGCGCGGGAGTCAAACTGGATTACCGCAACCTGATCGTTTTCATCGAGCGCCTCCAGCAGCATTTCAAGTGAGTGCCGCACCAGCCCGATGCGGTCCGGCTGATTCATGGAGCCGGAGCTGTCGACCAGGATTGTCAATGACGCCTGGCGCTGCTCCTCGCGGCCGAGGCGGCGGCCCTTGATGCCGATTTTTAACATATGCAAACCGTGACCAAAACGCGAGGGAGCCGCCTCGGTATAAATACGGAACGTTTCACTGACCGGAGCGTCATAGGCGTAATCGAAAAAGTTTACAAACTCTTCGGTCCGCACGGCCTCCGGCGGTGGGAAAAAACCGCGCAGCATATAGTTGCGCGCAAGGGTGTACGATGCCGTATCAACATCAATCGAAAACGTCGAGAACGCATTTTCGGCGCTATTTACAAACGGATTGAACCCGGCCGGCTCAAAACGCGGCGCAAGCGGATCAGCCGGGTCATCCGCAACGTCTTCGCGAAGCTCATCCGCCAGCAACCTGGGTGATTTAACGAGCGCTTCCGGCTCCATTGGCAGTACTGCTGCGCCAACACTAATGCGGCCTGCAAACAGTTCGTCTGTTGATTCCGGCAAAGCCGGTTTTTTGTCCGTAACAGTATCGTCCAATTCAAGTCCAACATCAGATTCAGCCGCAAAAAAACGAAATGCAACCGTTGGCGCATCAAGATCTGATGCATCGCGCCTCCATCTTGCGACTGATTCACGAACCTCCGCTTCAGCATCGATGACAGCTTCGCCCTCCCCGGCGATTGCTGCTCCTCTTGTACCTGGGGAACGGGAGCCATATACGCCGCGCATCACTACCGGACTGCTGACAATCGCGACAGAATCAAAAGCCGCCGGGGCTGGTTGAAAATCAACTTGCGGGGCCTCTGTGGCCGGCGGCGGGGTTGATTCCGGCAGCGGGGCGGACGGCGGAGGCGGCACCGCTTGCGGCCGCGGGGCGGCCGCAAGTTGCCGGGCGGGAGGTTCCATCAACTGTGAACGCTCAGGCGGAACAGTTTCTGCTTTCCCGGGCGCATCGGCCGGAGGACCTTCGGTAAGCCTTGACTCAACCCGCCTGACACGTTCCGCAACCAGATCGTCAGGTGGTGCTACCCGCCGCAGTGGATCCGGTTGCACTTGTGCTGATGCTTCCTCCCGCACAGACGGCACACCGCTAGCATCTTGCAAAGGAAGTTCAGTAATCTTCTGTTCATATGTGTCAAGAAATTCCATTTTACCGGGCTCTGGGGCGAATAAACCCACAGACACTGAATCAACTTCGCTAATAGCCGGTCTTGACCTGCGCACCGGATGATAGGCCGGCAGCAGCAGCCCCCACAGAAAGAGGCCCACCAGCAATGCGGCGGCGGCTTCCATGACATGAAAACGCAAAAGCAGCGGCTTGCGTTTTTTCCGGCGTGCGGCGGCGGTGCGCCACGCTTCGGCAACCTTCTGCTGCCGTTCAGGACTGAGCCGCGGTGTGTCTTCGGACTGCCCGGCCGCCAGCGCGTCACGCAGCAGATCGAGGGTCGGCTCCAGCTCCTGCGCGAACGCCCGGCAGCCGGCACATTCTTTAAGATGAGCGGCGATTGCCCCCATTGTTTTGCCGTCTAAATCCTTCAGCAAATAAAGCGTCAGCCGTGCACGCACATCATCGCAACCGGACGGCTGCACGTACGGTGTTTTTGTGGCTGCTGTATCATTTTTCATTGCAAGCCTCCTTTCTGCGCGGTCTTTTTCACAAGACCGGCAAGCCTGGCTACGGCGTGATGCAGAATGTTGCCGACATTCCCCTGACTGCGACCGGTAATCTCGGCAATCTGTGCATATGAAAGTCCTTGCTGCAAACGCAGCAGCACCACCTGCTGCTCGTGGGGCCGCAACCGCCCCAGCAGTCCAAGCACATGCATTAGGCGCTCATCCTCCGCATCACAATGGATGCCGTCGCCGCACGGCTGCACAGCTTCAACCGCCGCCTTTTGATGCAGTTCACGGCGGCGTGCTTCACGCCGGATCTGGTCAACCGCTTCATTATGCGTAACACGGTAAAGCCAGCTTTTCATCTGCGGCGACGGCTGCCAGCCGGCGCGCCATTTATCAAAAAGACTAATAAAGGCATTCTGCACAACATCCTGCGCCAGATCATGGCTGCCGGTTATATGCACAGCATATCGCAATAGAGCGGCTTCATATTCCATAACAATCGCCTCCATCAGGTTATTGCCACCGCTCGGAACGGTAGCCTCCTGTTGCGTTGTTTGATCCATATTTGACCCTCGATTTAACCGCTTTCCAACCTGTATACGTCTCACATGAAATGTTTATTCAGAAAAAAACACAAAGATGTGTTAAAAAATTCATTAATGCCCGGTTCTCAAAAATTTTGTCATAATCACGCTCGCTGACCTTGGTCGGCGAGCAAGAAAAGTCTTTCACTCGACGCTATAAAAGAAAACTGAGCCCTGTTTGAGCAAGAAGTTTGGTTACCACGTTATTTTGTTCCATATTGGCTCAATTTATCTCTTGAAGCTTATTCTTTATTTGAATTCTATCGTCCGCCGACCCAAGGTCAGCGGACGGGAGAATGGGTGATCAATTGCAATAAAACTTGTAACTACTCAGGTAGCCACACCATGTCGCTACTGCTAAAGCAAC
>PXDI01000017.1 GCA_003565095.1 PVC group bacterium
AAGGGGAAGGTAACCCACGGATGGGAAACCCGGCCCACGGATGGGGATGGGGAATGATAACCCACGGATGGGAAACCCGGCCCACGGATCAATACAAAGATGGGACTTCCGAAGATATCACTTCTAATGCAATACAAAATCAGTATGAAGTATGCATTAACTCGCAGATGCGCCCGCTGATGGCCGGCTTTGGTAAAAGATTGGCATAGGGGGGAGGGCAGGATATATTATCCGCTTACTTTGTTTATTAATTCGAGTACGGAGTATTGACATGGCAAACGACATTAATGCGGTAGTAGTTGGTTCTGTGGCGCTTGACACGGTTGCGACGCCTTTTGAGCATCATGCCGATGTATTAGGCGGTTCATGCAGTTACGCCTGTGCGGCGGCGTCTTTTTTCACGAGATGCGGTATGGTGGGGGTTGTCGGTGATGATTTCCCTGATGGATACCGCGCGTTGTACGATCGTTTTGATATCGATGCAACCGGATTACAGACTGCGGCGGGGAAAACATTCCGCTGGTCGGGAGTATATGACGGCGACATGATAAACCGGACCACGCTGGTGACTGAGCTGAATGTTTTTGAGCATTTCCGCCCGGAACTGCCGGAAGCTTACCGTTCCGCCGGCTATCTTCTTCTCGGGAATATTGCGCCGGATTTGCAGTTGCACGTGCTTGACGAATGCCGTTCCCCGCATTTTGTGATGGCGGATACTATGGATCTTTGGATCAAGACGCAGCGAGAGAAGGTGCTGGAAGTGATGCAGCGGGTTACCATGTTGATGCTCAACGACATGGAAGCACGTTTACTGGCGGAACGTTATCACCTGCGCAGTTGTGCTGAATGGCTGCTGGAGCGGGGGCCCCGCTATGTGGTTATCAAGAAAGGTGAACACGGGGCGCTGCTTTTCTCCAAGGATGAACTTTTCATCGTCCCGGCATATCCAGTCAACAAGGTGGTTGATCCAACCGGAGCCGGGGATGCGTTTGCCGGCGGTTTTGTCGGTGCGCTGGCCGAAACCGGTGGCGAGGATTATACTTCAGCCGTGCGCCGGGCGTTACTGTACGGCAGTGTTACGGCATCCCGTAATGTTGAAGCCTTCGGTCTGGATGCGCTGGAGCAGTGCGGCAGGAAAGAGCTGGACCGTCGGCTGGCGGAACTGGCCAGAATGACGGATGCCGGTTTATGAAGCCTTTTACGCTGCTGGTAAAGCCGGCATCGGCAGACTGTAATCTGCGTTGCACATATTGTTTCTATCTTGATCGCTGCGGGCTTTATCCGGAAAGTCCGCGCCATCGCATGACCCATGCAGTGCTTGAGCGTATGATTTCCTCATATATGTCAACCAGCCAGCCGGTTTACGGGTTTGGTTGGCAGGGCGGGGAGCCGACGCTGATGGGCGACGGGTTTTTTGAGGATGTTACAACATTGCAGTCACGATATGGTCGCCCCGGCGCGGTTGTTTCCAATGGGCTGCAAACCAACGGCACATTGATTGATGACAGTCTGGCTCAGCATCTGGCCCGTTACCGTTTTCTTACCGGCATCAGTCTTGACGGTCCGGCGGAGATTCACGACAGCCAACGGGTGACAATTGACGGCCGCGGCAGTCATCATGATGTAATGCGCGGTATAGCCACTCTGCGCCGTAACGGAGCTGATTTCAACATCCTCACTCTCGTCAGCCAGGCGAATGTAAAGCAACCGGAACTGATTTACCGCTACATGTGTGATGAGGGGTTTCTTTTTCAGCAGTATATTGAGTGTGTTGAGGCCGATGCGTCTGGCAACCTGCGGCCATATTCGCTGCGCGGCGCAGAGTGGGGGGAGTTTCTCTGCCGGCTTTTCGATTTGTGGTTTGCCAATGATACCCGCCGGGTTTCTATCCGCATGTTTGATTCGATTCTCGCAAGGCTGGTAGACGGGGTGCCGAATGTTTGCCACATCGGAACCGACTGCCGGCAGTATCTGGTAGTAGAGCATAACGGTGATGTCTATCCATGTGATTTTTATGTGGAGAAAGATTTGCGTCTCGGCAATGTGATGACCGATAGTTGGGCGCGTATGCTGGAGAGTCCGGTCTACAAGGCTTTCGGTCTTAGAAAGCGCCGGTGGCCGGATGAGTGCACTAAGTGCAGCTTCCGGTATATTTGTGCGGGTGATTGCCCGAAAAACCGCTTGTGTTCCGGGCTGGATGAAGGCCGGCTGAGCGTGCTTTGTGCGGGCTGGCAGGTGTTTTATGAGCATACACTGGAGCGCTTCAAGGCGT
Source organism: PVC group bacterium (assembly GCA_003565095.1). Lineage (GTDB taxonomy): Bacteria > Verrucomicrobiota > Kiritimatiellia > UBA8416 > PXDI01 > PXDI01. The sequence goes on from PXDI01000017.1 coordinate 2,273, forward strand.
TGGCGGGGGAAATCCGGCAGGAGCGCAGCATTGCACAGGCCGGCGGCGACCGGGCGCAGCCGGCATTGAATGTGCCACCGGGCCGTAATGACCCGTGTCCATGCGGCAGCGGAAGAAAATATAAGCGTTGCTGTGGGTAACCCGTGTCGGGGGTATTATATGATAATGGCGTATTGATGATTGCTGGTTTGACACGTCTGCCGCCAGTTGTCATTATCACATTGATTTTATCTGTATAGATTAATAGCGGGTGTAATGAAAAACTTATTTTACATACTCTTGTTGGCAGTGTTGTTTGCGGGATGTAAGCCGCAAGCAGGGGTGACTGATGCGCGTGAGCGGGAGGACCCGCTGTTGCGCAGGGCGCTACGGCATGAGCAGGCCGGCGATTTGGATGCGGCGATCAAGGCATATTCAGAAGCTGTGCGCATTAATCCGGGACTGGCCCGTGCGCATTTGGATCTGGCGCTGCTGCTGCATGAACATAAGCGTGAATATGTAGGGGCTGTTTACCATTACCGTCAGTATCTGGCAATGCGTCCTGACAGTCAGAAAAAAGATATGATCAGGGAGCGGATACGTCTCGCGCTGCAGTTGTTTGCGGCAACCATTGCAGGACCAGACCGCACGGCTGCAGGGTCCATTCCTGAGATCGCGGCATTAAATGATGAAAAATTACGGCTTGAAAATGAGAACACCATGTTAAAAAGCCGCATTACAGAGCTACGCAGCCGGATTGTTGCGTTGGAAGAGGCTCTGAGCAGTGCCGGTTCCAAGCCGACGGCTCAGGCGGGGCGCCCCGCCGTTCCGTCTCCGGAACCGGTCCGCTACCGGGTGCAGCCCGGGGATTCACTCAGCAGCATTGCACTGCAGTTTTACGGGGATGCTAACCGGGCCCGGGATATTTTTGACAGGAACCGTGATATCATTCGCGACAGGAACCGTTTGCTGGTCGGCCAGGAGCTTATTCTGCCGTAAGTGTTGACAGGAGAAAAAATGAAAAAGAGTGTTTTAAATAATGATGCGCAGTTGGAACTGGATCCGGAAGACAGCGCCGATGAGATTCCGGTACGTGCCCTGTCGGGGGT
>PXDI01000057.1 GCA_003565095.1 PVC group bacterium
GCATGATGCGCAAAGAGGTTTCGCAATATTACGGCTGTCCGCTTAATTCTGATGCGGAGGTGGTGGAACTGGTCCACCAGTTGGGCGGGCATGTTGCCAAGTCTTCCGCGATGGAAGGGGTTGTTGAAATTATGGAGGCGTTCATCCGCGGGAAAATAGACTCATCCCTTCCTCCCGGCTGGGATCCTCCGCATAATCAGGTAGTAAAATTATCCCACCATATATCAAGCCGTCGCCACAAGGCAAACATCCGCCGGCGGATTGCCCTGCTGGGCGGGGTGGGGATGGTGGTTTTGCTGGTATTGGCTAATTACGGGGTGATACCTTTCTCATGGTTGATTATGCGGCCGTTTTATATGCTTATCGACCTGATATGGCGCGGAGTAATGTTTTTGAATTAACGGAGTACCTATGGAGAATCAGGATATCAAAATCGGGTTTATCGGCGGCGGGAAAATGGCGGAAGCCATTATCGGTGCACTATTAAATTCACGCAAAGCCGCGGCGCATTCTATTTTTGTGAGTGATTTGAGTGCTGAACGCCGCAAAAAATTAAAGCATGATTACGGGATCAATGCCTATTCGCGCAATACCGTAATACCAGATCAGGCCAATATTGTGTTTCTTGCCGTTAAGCCTCAGCAAATGGAGCAGGTTCTGACTGAACTTGGAACAAAACTTAATGAAAAGCACCTGGTCATCTCGATTGCCGCCGGTAAAACTCTGGGGTTTCTGGAAAAACTCATGCCGGAGTCGCGCGTGGTTCGCGTTATGCCGAACCTGCCATGCGTGATCCAGTGCGGGATGAGTGTATTCTGTTCGGGCCGGCGTGTGCATGCCGCTGACCAGCGCATGGTGCACCAGTTGCTGGCCAGTTTTGGCAACGTTGTTGAACTGCCGGAAGATAAAATGGATGCGGTAACCGCCTTGAGCGGTTCCGGTCCGGCATTCATGGCCGCGCTGTTGCAGTGTTTTATTAACGGAGCCGTTGCGCTGGGTCTCAGCAAGGAAAATGCGCTGCTGCTGGCTGTTCAGACAATGCACGGTACGGCCCGTCTGATTCAGGAGAAGGACATTGCGCCGGACGAGTTGATTGAATCGGTGACCTCTCCCGGCGGGACAACCGCTGCCGGCAGGGATGTGCTGGAGAATTCTGATGTTTGTGATGTTATTGCACGGACTCTGGAAGCTGCCGCGGCTCGCAGCCGTGAGTTGAGCAGTTAACCCGGCCTCATTCTGTTCTGACCGGTACAATAATATCCTGATCAGTATCCCATGCCCGGTCAGGGCCGGCTGATATTATGGCCGCACGACCATCCGGTTTGTGTCGCAACTGATATTGTGTTCTCCATGGATCCGGCTTGATAAGGTTCACGTATGGACCGTTCCAGTTCTCGATGCCGGGATTATTGATAAGCGCCAGCAGACCCTCCTCTGCCGTCGGGTAGCGCCCGATGTCAGCTTTAAAGTGGCTTACAGCTTCCGCCAGATTGCTCAACTCGCGTTCCGCGATCATGACCGGGGAGCGACCGGCCGGGCGGGCCGGTGGGCGCGTCACCCGGCTTACCAGCAACGCTCCGGCGGTCAGCAGGATTATCACCGCAAAGGCCAGTTGCCCCCCGCTGCGGCGCTCCAGTGCGCTTCCTGTAAACAGCAGTTGTCTCTTTTGCCGCTCGGCATTGCGCCGGATGCGGTCCTTCGCGCGCTTGCGTTCACGGGCGGAATGTTTTTGCAACGCAGACGGCAGCAGCATTGCGCGCTTGCATTGCGGGCAGAGGCACCCGGCGGCGGGCTGCATAAATTCCGCCCGGCAATATGGACAACGCAACTTCATCAAAACTCAAGGATCAAGATTCTCCAACTCCAAGGTCTCCGGATTAATCCGGCGGTAATAGCAGTTACGTGGCAGGTTCTGCATATTCTTTGTATGACAGATGCTGCCGCGTTTAGGCCGCACCTTATACACAAGCGAGTTCTGCTCGCAATTGACCAGTGCCTCCACAAGTTCAAAGGTTTCACCCGAAGTTTTGCCCTTTTCCCATAACTCCTGCCGCGACGTACTCCACAGCACCAGCCTTGATTTGCGCAAAGTCTCGTTCATGGCATATTCATTGGTATAAGCCAGCAGAATGACTTCACCGGTATCGGCATTTTGCACGGCAACCGGAATCACATCCGGACTGCCGGCGGCCACCTTGGCAATCTTGCCAAAATCAAGCTGCAGTTTGCTGCCTTCTTCAATTTCCTTCATTCAAAGACTCCTCAGTCATACCACGTTCTGTCAAAAATTGCGTCCCCAGTCTGGGGCTAATCATCGTTTCATCAGGTGCTTGAAGCCAATTGGTCGTTCTCCCCCATTGTCCAGTTGTTAGGAATTAGGAATTAGGCGTTAGGAGTTTCCCCGAGACTCATTAATCTTTCCCTAATCCCTAGCGCCTAACGACTAATCCCTGACGCCCACCGCTCTGTCTTCGCTGCTCACCCTTTATCCTTTTCATGCAACTTTTGCCGGTACCTCATGCAACTGTGCCTGCAGCCTGAATTGCCGCTTCATAATCCGGTTCAGTTGCAATCTCCGGCACAAGCTGGGAATAGGTTACTTTGCCGTCTTTATCAATAACCACTACCGCCCGCGCCATCAGTCCGGTCAGGGGGGCGTCTTCAATGCGCACTCCGTAGCTGCGGGCAAAGCTGCCGTCGCGGAAGTCAGAGGCCGCAATGACCTTGTCAAGACCCTCGGCGCCGCAGAACCGCGCCTGGGCAAAAGGCAGGTCCATCGATACGCATAGCACTGTCACATCCGCATGTGCGGTAGCTTCTTTGTTGAATCTGCGCACGCTGGCGGCGCACACCCCGGTGTCAAGACTGGGGAAAATGTTCAGAATAACAGTCTGTCCCTTCAGTTCCGCACTGCTGATTTCCGACAAGTCGGTCTTGACTAGTGTGAATTCCGGTGCGTCGTTTCCTGCTGCCGGCAGTTCTCCGCTGGTTGATACCGCTGTACCCTTGAATGTTACGTTCCCCATATCCGTACCCCTTTCTGTTCTGTTATAAAACTCAATTTGCAATAATATTACAATCAGGGCGGTAGAGCAAGCTTCTTGGCGTTGTTGTTTCTTGTAACGCTTGTACGGTATGGAGAGTTTGGGTACCTTCTATCCATCCCGCACATTCGTTCGACATTATTGTAAGTTGAAACAGTTGAGACATGGATGCCGCGCCATAGCTGCAAGAAACCCGCGTTTTCCTTCGCGATAACTTGTCTGTCCCTGCAAAGCCTTGTTTTCTCACTCCGGGCAGCAAAAGCCGCCGCGCCGCAAAACGCCGGAACCGCAAGCGGCCCCGGCGAGGCGGCGC
>PXDI01000123.1 GCA_003565095.1 PVC group bacterium
CCTAAACCAGCCGGCCTCAAAAGCCAACACCACAGAAGTACCCGGAAATCGCCCGCTCCACTAACGCCTAATCCCTAACGCCTAATCCCTGCGGCGATTCTTCGCCGCTGCCGGAATGCTGCTTGACTGTGCCTCATCAGGCAGGATATATTCAGCATTGGAGCTTTTTCGGCTTTAGAAAGAGAGAACATAATGAATGCAGCCATAATTGTCGCTGCCGGTCGCAGCGAAAGGATGGGCAAACAGGTAGATAAGGCCTTTGTCGCATTGGGTTCACGACCTGTTGTGGCGCACGCCATCCGTGCATTTGAGCTTTGTCCCGATATTGACACAATTGTGCTGGTAGTCAGGAAAAACCGTTTGGATGCGGCTCGCGGCATGTGTCAAATGTTCGGATTTTCAAAAGTGCATCATATTCTGCCGGGCGGAACACGCCGGCAGGATTCGGTTATGGCTGGACTGGGATGCCTGAATGGCGATGCCGCAAAAGTTGCAGTGCATGACGGGGCCCGTCCTTGTGTAACACCGGAAGTGATTTCTGAAACAATCCGGGTGGCGCGCCGTTCAGGAACCGCGGTTGCCGCAACCAAGGTGAATGATACAATTAAGTACGTCGAACGCGGGCTGACGGTTACCCGCACGATTGATCGCAGCAAGCTGTGGGCAGTGCAGACTCCGCAGACCTTTAAGCTGAGTGTACTGAATGATGCGTTTGCAGCAGTTACGAAAAAGCGGGCGGTTGTCACAGATGAAGCTTCTGCCGTGGAGCTGGCCGGCGGTAAGGTCAGACTGGTGGAATCGCCGTCGACAAATATTAAGATTACCACGGTAGCAGATCTTTCGATCGCGGCGGCTTTGCTGGATTTGTAGTTTTACCGGATTGAGGATGCGGGGGGATGGAGCAGGGAGAAGATGACTAGCGAAAAATACGGGATACTAGGTGATATACACGGTAACTGGGAAGCTTTGGCAACCGTACTGGATGATGCCGAGAAGCACGGTGTAACAAAATTTCTGTGTGTGGGCGATATTGTCGGATATAATGCTGATCCGGCCCGCTGTCTGGAAAAGATCAGGGAGATCAGTGCGGCAACTGTGCGCGGCAATCATGACCATTATTGCTCTCACGATGAGTGTCTTGAAGATTTTCATCCATTAGCCGCCAATGTTGTTGACTGGACCCGCCGTCAATTGACAGACGAGCAGGTTGGTTATCTGAAGAATCTGCCGCTTACAGCCCGTTTCTCTTCATTTATGATTGTGCACAGTACATTGGATATGCCTGAAAAGTGGGGCTATGTTTTTGATACGCTTGAGGCTGACGCACATTTTACTTACCAATCATGCATGTTGTGTTTTTATGGACATACGCATGTTCCGGTGAGTTTTACCAAGCAGGGCAGGGTTACCCGTACGCCCTATGAGCACCTTAAGCTTGAGCTTGGCAGGAAGTATTTCATAAATGTCGGTAGTGTCGGACAGCCGCGTGACGGAGATCCTCGCAGTTCGTATGTCATATATGATCCTGGTGAAAGATCTGTTGAGTTGCGCCGGTTGGCTTATGACCTGCATAGTACCCAGAAAAAGATTCGCGACGCGGGTTTGCCTGAAAGGCTGGCCAGACGCCTTGAGACGGGGCATTAAACAGGTGGTATACCGTGACTGAGGATTGGAAAGCAGATTTACGCAATGCACTCACTGGCGGAAGCGCTCCTAAAGCTTCGAACATTGTCTCATTAAGCGATTTTTTAAAAAACACCGTGGTGCCCGCCTATCAGCAAATCGATGCCGAATTACGCAAACACGGTCGTGATGTTAAAACCCGGGTTTCAGATGCCTCCGCTTCGCTGACGGTTATTTACAACGGTACAGAAGAGCTGATTTACCGTGTGCATGGCCGGGTTTTTCCGCACGGGGTGCTGCCATATGCAGAAATCAGGTTTCGTGAACGCAATGGTTTGCGCTTGATAAGTGTTGAGCAGATGATCCGCAGCGGCAAGCCTGATTACCGGCTGGCCGATATAACAGTCCGGGATGTCATCAACCATTTTCTGTCTGAGTACACAAAAAGAACCGTTTCGAGCTGAAATATCCCGGACAACCGGCAGGTTCGTCCTTGACCTGATGCAGCATTCTGTGTTATTTCCCACGCCCATGTTTTTTGAAGAAGCAAAAATTCTGAATATTGATGCACCTGCCAAGGTTAACTTATATCTTGAGGTTTTGAGCAGGCGTCGGAACGGTTATCATGACCTGCGTACGGTAATTGTCCCGATTGCTCTATGTGACAGTCTTGAGCTGGAGTCGACCGAATCGGAAATTTATGCTTCGGTTGAATCCGACGGCCTTACTGATGCGGTTTTCATGCCGGTTTCATCGCCGGAGAACCTGGCAACCAAGGCGGCCTGCGCGCTGCGCAATGCTGCCGGCATTTCCAAGGGGGCGCGAATCAGGATTGTGAAAAGAATACCTATGGGCGGCGGAATGGGTGGGGGGAGCGCGGATGCTGCTGCCACGCTTTGCGCTCTTAACCGCTTGTGGGGGCTGCATTGGGATGAGGCCCGGCTGATAGAAATTGCTGCGGGAATAGGCTGTGATGTTCCGGCAATGGTGGCGGGGCGTTGTGTATGTGCCGAGGGGCTTGGCGAAGTGCTCTCTGACTGTGAAATGGCCACGGTTCCTTCAGACGCTGAAGACTGGTGGCTGGTGGTCGTTAATCCGCTTATCGCGGTTTCAACCAAGGATATCTATCAAAGATTCAAGCCGGGCTTGACTTCCTCAGGCAAGCGGTATATAGATTTACGTTTGGCTTTAAAGAATGGAGACAGCCATCGGGCCGGGTTGTTTTTGCATAACAGCTTGCAGGAAACTGTATTTGCAAAATATCCGCTGGTGGAGATCATAAAAGACGCATTATTGTCGGCCGGCGTCTTTGGCGCGCTTGTTTCGGGCAGCGGGGCATCAGTGTTCGGCCTTGCTGTTTCAGAACAGGAAGCCCGGCGCGCGGCCGGTCTGGTTGAAGCGGCTGCGGATGTTCCGTTGTGGACGACTGTAACGCGTTTATTGCCCGATGGTGTAATGGTAGCACACGGCCCTTTGGAGGCCAGAGTCTAGGTTCGAGTCCTAGTCGGGCAACCATCGGGGGATCAGGACGCTATATTTAATTATTGCAGGGATTTGGTATGCGAGTTTTTTCAGGAAATGCTAATCGTAGTCTGGCTGCAAAAATAGCCGGGCATTTAGGGACAGAGCTTGGGGAGATTGCGGTAGGCATCGACCAGATCCCGACGGAATCCGGTGGGGTGCGGGGATGTGAACCGGATGCGCTCGACACCGGGGATTTCATTC